>JANMMR010000526.1:0-2757 GCA_031373455.1 Rhodoferax sp. | reverse complement strand
CCAAGGGCAGCTTGTAGCCGGTGCGACAATACTCAACCAAAATTAACATGGGTGTTAATTATTGTGTGTTTTGTGCCGCGTTTTGACAAAATAGCAAAGAAATTGGCAATCAAGTCACGTAAAACATGAATAGTTTGCTATGTATATTATAGCAATCGATTTTCCATCAAGCTTTCCAAAGTGAGCAACAAAACAATCGCCGTCGTCGATTACGGCATGGGCAACCTGTTTTCCATGGCCCAGGCGGTGCATTTTGCCGCCAAAGACAGCGGTTTTGAGGTCGTCATCACCGCCCGGCCAGAAGACGTGCGCCGCGCCGAGCGGGTGGTTTTGCCAGGGCAGGGCGCCATGCCCGACTGCATGCGCGAGTTGCGCGACTCGGGTTTGCAAGAGTCTGTGCTGGAGGCAGCGGCGTCCAAACCGCTGTTTGGCGTGTGTGTCGGCATGCAGATGCTGATGGACAGCAGCGACGAAGGCCGCAAAGAGGCGCCCGGCGTCAAAACACCCGGTTTGGGGTTGATTCCCGGCGGCGTCATCAAATTTGAGCTCGCCGGCCGGCACCAGGCCGACGGCAGCCGTTTCAAAGTGCCGCAAATGGGCTGGAACCAGGTGTTTCAGCGCAAACACGGCCAGCGCGCCCACCCCTTGTGGGCCGGGGTGCCAGACGCCAGCTACTTTTATTTCGTGCACAGCTTTTACGTCAAACCGTCAGATGCGCGCCACAGCGCGGGCGAGACCGACTACGGCCAGCTGTTTTCGTCTGCAATTGCGCGCGATAATATTTTTGCCACCCAATTTCACCCGGAAAAAAGCGCAGCCCAAGGTTTGTCCCTCTACAGAAACTTTCTGACCTGGAAGCCTTGATTGCCCGCGCCTGCGCCCCTTCACCTGTTCTGCCTCACCCGCTTTCACAGCGTCTGACATGCTGCTCATCCCCGCAATCGACCTCAAAGACGGTCTGTGTGTCCGCCTCAAACAGGGCGACATGGACCAAGCCACCACTTTTGGTGAAGACCCGCCCGTCATGGCCCGCAGCTGGGTTGACAAAGGCGCGCGCCGCCTGCACCTGGTCGACTTGAACGGCGCCTTCGCCGGCCACCCGAAAAACGAGGCGGCGATCCGCAAAATCCTCAAAGCGGTCGGCAGCGAGATCGACGTGCAACTGGGCGGCGGCATCCGCGACCTCGACACCATCGAGCGTTACCTCGACGCCGGCCTGCGCTACGTCATCATCGGCACGGCAGCCGTGAAAAACCCCGGGTTCCTGCAAGATGCCTGCACCGCGTTTGGCGGCCATATCATCGTCGGCCTGGATGCCAAAGACGGCAAAGTCGCCACCGACGGCTGGAGCAAACTCACGCGCCACGACGTGATTGATCTGGGCAAAAAATTCGAAGACTACGGCGTTGAGTCGATCATTTACACCGACATCGGCCGCGACGGCATGTTGTCGGGCATCAACATCGAAGCCACCGTGAAACTCGCGCAGGCGCTGACCATCCCCGTCATCGCCTCGGGCGGCCTCTCCAGCATGGCCGACATTGAAGCCCTGTGTGACGTGGAAAGCGAAGGCGTTGAAGGCGTGATCTGCGGGCGGGCGATTTATTCGGGGGATCTTGATTTTGCTGCTGCTCAGGCCAGGGCTGACGAGTTGAATGGGTGAAGCGTTTGGGTTGGCGCATGATGTGGCTCTTGAGAACGGGGTGACCGTTGACGCATGGCTGGCCGACGACAGTGGGGTGAATAACTCCGCGAATGTCCCCCGCAGCGGCCTTCGCCGACTGCTCCTCCTTTATTTCACTGCGTCATTCACCCCAATGTCATCGGCAGGTGGCGGTGTTGCAATCGACCGGTCTAACAGCCATATCACCACCTGGATCACGTCGATGGGGCATTCAGCGCAGCGGCATAAAGGAGGAGCCGCGCGCCGAATGTTTGCTATTTGGCCGGGTGGGGTTTCGCGGCGGGGGACAGTCGGGGAGCTGAGTGCCCCGTCGGCGTGATCCCACCCCGCATCCTCTGCACTGAATTTCCGGCAATCGAATCACCACCATCAAAAGCTCTTTGAACTACAGACCGCCAACATGCTCGCCAAAAGAATCATCCCCTGCCTCGACGTGACGGGCGGGCGCGTCGTCAAAGGCGTCAACTTTGTCGAACTGCGTGACGCCGGCGACCCGGTGGAAATCGCCGCGCGTTACAACGAGCAGGGCGCGGACGAACTCATCTTTCTGGACATCACCGCCACCAGTGACGACCGGGGCTTGATCCTGCACATGATCGAGGCGGTGGCCTCGCAGGTGTTCATTCCGCTCACGGTGGGTGGGGGCGTGCGCACAGTGGACGACGTGCGCCGCCTCCTGAACGCAGGCGCCGACAAAACCAGTTTCAATTCAGCGGCCATCGCCAACCCGGAGGTGATCGACGCGGCCTCGGCCAAATACGGCGCGCAGTGCATCGTGGTGGCGATCGATGCGAAGCGACGTTCCGTCGCGGATGCGAAGCGACTCGATTCAAGCGGCTTGGAAATCGGCCCCGGCTGGGACGTTTTCAGCCATGGTGGCCGTAAAAACACCGGGCTTGACGCTGTCAAATGGGCCGTCGAGATGACGAATCGCGGCGCCGGTGAAGTTCTGCTCACCAGCATGGACCGCGACGGCACCAAATCGGGATTTGATCTGGAACTCACCCGCGCGGTGAGCGTCGCCATCGACGTGCCGGTGATCGCTTCGGGCGGCGTGGGCAACCTGGACGACC
>JANMMR010000481.1:0-1528 GCA_031373455.1 Rhodoferax sp. | reverse complement strand
AAATACACCGCTGAATTCTTCACGCTGGCCAAATCGGTGCGGATGGCCCTGAAGGCGGGTGGCAATTCAGGCAGTGCCAGTTTTGAACAACTGGTTGAGCTGGGCAAAACCAACCGGCAACTTGACGCCAACGACCAAAGCGTCGTGCAGGTGGTTGACTGGTTGTGGCAATACGCGTTTGACCAGCGCGCCAGCGACATCCACCTGGAGCCACGGCGTGAGCAGGGCGTGATCCGGTTTCGCATCGACGGTGTCCTGCATCAGGTCTACCAAATGCCCATGGGCGTGCTCAACGCCATGACCGCCCGCATCAAACTCCTCGGGCGCATGGATGTGGTGGAGCGCAGGCGCCCGCAGGACGGCCGCATCAAAACCCGCAACCCGCGCGGCGATGAAATCGAGATGCGCATTTCAACCTTGCCGACGGCCTTCGGCGAAAAGATGGTGATGCGGATTTTTGACCCAGACAATGCCGTTAAAGACCTGGACGCTTTGGGCTTCAACCAGCATGACAGCCAGCGCTGGGAAGCGTTGGTCAAGCGGCCGCACGGCATCATTCTGGTGACGGGCCCCACCGGCTCCGGGAAAACCACCACGTTGTACGCCACGCTGAAACGCGTCGCCACGGAAGAAGTGAACGTGAGCACCGTGGAAGACCCGATCGAAATGATCGAGCCTTCTTTCAACCAGACCCAGGTGCAACCCCAGCTTGATTTCGGTTTTGCCGAAGGACTGCGCGCCTTGATGCGGCAAGACCCGGACATCATCATGGTGGGTGAAATCCGTGACCTGGCGACCGCCGAAATGGCGGTGCAGGCGGCGTTGACCGGGCATCTGGTGTTCTCGACCCTGCACACCAATGACGCGCCCTCGGCGGTGACCCGTTTGCTCGAGTTGGGTATTCCTTCCTATTTGATCAATGCCACCTTGCTGGGCGTGCTGGCGCAGCGCCTGGTGCGTACCCTGTGTGAGCAATGCAAGGAGCCTGACCCGGTCACCACCCGTGAATCGCTGGCCGAAGTGGTTTCGCCTTGGAACATCAGTGGCGGCTTCAAGCCTTACCGGCCGGTTGGCTGTGTGGATTGCCGCATGACCGGCTTCCGGGGGCGAATGGGCTTGTATGAACTTCTGGTGGTCAGCGAAAGCTTCAAGTCCAAACTGATGCATGAAGGCAACATGGCGGCGCTGAAGCAGCAGGCCGTTCAAGACGGCATGCGGCCCCTGCGGCTGGCGGGCGCCCTGCAGGTGGCCGAAGGGCATACCGTCATCGGCGAAGTCATTTCCTCTACACCACCACTTACCTGAATTTGGCGGTTTGGCCTGCCATTGCCTAGGTGTAATCCACATCGCAAGTCCACGGTATTCCCGTGCAAAATGCAGGGTCGAATTCAAATGTAGGAGCCATATTAAAAATGAAGGTGAGCCTGTTGAAAGTAACGGTCAAACCAACAGAAACACAAACAGTGAAAGATGTGTTGGTTTTTATTTTGAGGTGGACAACACTTTATTTGTTCAAAACGGAAGCAAC
>JANMMR010000441.1:0-1542 GCA_031373455.1 Rhodoferax sp. | reverse complement strand
ACATAACGCTGGCGGTATTTCACCTCCTGGTCGGCCATGCCGTGGAATTTGTCGGGCATGGGGCGCAGGCTCTTGGTGAGCAGGCGCACGGAGGTGGCGTGGATCGACAACTCGCCGGTCTTTGTTTTGAAGACGCGCCCTTCGGCCGCCACGATGTCGCCCAGGTCCCAGTGCTTGAACTGCTCGTAAACTTCAGCGCCGATTTCTTCGCCTTTCACATACACCTGGATGCGCCCGCCCGAAGGGCCGAATGACGCATCTTGCAGGGTGCAGAAACTCGCCTTGCCCATCACGCGTTTGAGCATCATGCGACCGGCCACTTTGGCGGTGGCGTTGAGCGCGCTCAGGTCCTCGGCGGTCTTGCCGTCGTGGGTCACAAACAGCGCGGCGGCGTGGTCGCTGGGCTTGAAATCGTTCGGGAAGGCCACACCTTTTCCATCTTGCTGCTGCTGGCGCAAGGTTTTGAGTTTGTCGCGGCGCTCCTGGATCAACTGGTTGTCATCAAGAGCGGGCGCGGTGTCGGGCAGTGTGGTTTTATCGGACATGGCAGATTCAAAAGGCTCAAAAGGCGCAAACAGCGGAAAAGAAGGAAAAACGAAAGGGGCTCAAAAAAGCAGCAGGGCGGGGCGCCGGTCGTGGCAGGCCACCGGCGAGCGCCAAGGCGCGTCTCGGCCGGCAGCGCAGATTTTAGTGGGCCGCCGGAGCAGGCCAGCGGGCGGGCTATGATTCAACGCGATTCACCTTCAATTCATGTTCTACCAAATCATTTCCCTGCTGCTCGACGTGGCCATCGGCCTGGTGGCCGGCGCCTGCCTGCTGCGCCTGTACATGCAGTACCAGAAGATTCCGATGTCGGTGCGCTCGGGCAACCCGTTGGGGAATTTTGTTTTTGCGCTGACCGACTGGATCGTGTTGCCACTGCGTAAATTTGTGCCCTCCGCCGGGCGTTGGGACATGTCGAGCCTGCTGGCAATTTACCTGCTCGAGCTGCTGCAGTTTCTGGTGTTGTGGCTGCTCTTGGGCGCAGGCAGCGGCTTGACGCAAATCCCGGTGTTGGCCGTGTTTGGCTCGGTGCGGCTGGTGCTATCGGCCATGACCGGCCTGGTGATCGTTTACGCCGTGCTCTCGTGGGTGCAGGCGCGCTCCCCCCTCACAGACATCATGGAGCGCCTCGCCGCGCCGCCCCTGCGCCCGATCCGCAAAGTTGTTCCCCTGGTAGGCGGCATCGACCTTTCGCCGTTGGTCCTGCTGGTGCTGCTGCAAATCGCCGCGATTGTGTTGGGGGCTGTGCAGCAGGCGGTGATGCGGTGATTTATTGACAGGCTGGCGTTTGAGTTCCGTGGCGGGATCAGGCCGAAGGGGCACTCAGCTACGCGGCTGTCCTCCGCAGCGGCCTTCGCCGACTGCTCCCCCTAATATTATCAAGCTGCCCCGGCCGCGCTGGAAGGGGCCCGGGTCGTTGACCCCGTGCTCCCCCTTGGGACATTGATCCCGACATAAAGACTGGTGCACGACTCGGTTTCGATGCTGTAGCTCGTACGG
>JANMMR010000437.1:0-2398 GCA_031373455.1 Rhodoferax sp. | reverse complement strand
GCAAGGTCTTGGCCATGGCAACGGCTGCGGCGCCTTCCGGGCGGGGACCTTTCAGCACAACGAAGGCGCAGACGGCTTCACCCGTCATATCGTCGGGGCGGCCAACCACGGCGGCTTCGGCCACCAGGTCGGTCTTGGCGACCAGGGCGGACTCAATCTCCATCGTGCCCAGGCGGTGGCCCGAGACGTTGAGCACATCATCGATGCGGCCTGTGATGCGGAAATACCCGCGGTCTGCGCTGCGCACGGCGCCGTCGCCCGCCAGGTAATAGGTGCCGCCCATTTCTGACGGGAAGTAACTCTTGACGAAACGCTCCGGGTCGCCCCAGATCGTGCGGATCATGCTTGGCCACGGGCGTTTGACGACCAACATGCCGCCCGAGCCATTGGGGATGTCGTGGCACGCTTCGTCGACGATGGCGGCCATGATGCCGGGCAGCGGCAGCGTGCAACTGCCGGGAACCAGCGGCGTGGCGCCGGGCAGCGGCGTGATCATGTGGCCGCCGGTTTCGGTCTGCCAGAAGGTGTCGACGATGGGGCAACGCTCGCCGCCCACGTGTTTGTGGTACCACATCCAGGCTTCCGGGTTGATCGGTTCGCCCACGCTGCCCAGGATGCGCAAGCTCGACAGGTCCGAGCGCGCCGGGTGGACTTTCTCGTCACTCTCGGCCGCCTTGATGAGCGAGCGGATCGCCGTGGGCGCGGTGTAGAAGATCGTGCATTTGTGCTTCTCGATCATCTGCCAGAAGCGCCCGGCATTTGGGTAGGTCGGAATGCCTTCAAAGATGATCTGCGTGGCGCCCGCCGCGAGCGGGCCGTATGCCACATAGGTGTGGCCCGTGATCCAGCCGATGTCTGCGGTGCACCAGAAAACGTCGCTGGGCTGGATGTCGAAAGTCCAGTCCATGGTGAGTTTGGCCCACAGCAGGTAGCCGCCGGTGCTGTGTTGCACACCCTTGGGTTTGCCGGTGGAGCCGGAGGTGTAGAGAATGAAGAGCGGGTGCTCGGCGTTGACCACGGCGGGCGCGCAGGTGCTGCTCTGGCCCTTCAGGGCCTCGTCAAATGTGAGATCGCGCCCGGCCACCATGTTGCAGGCGGTGGGGGTGCGCATGAAGACAAACTGCGTTTTGATGCTTTCGCAGCCGCCCAGAGCCAGGCCGTCGTCCACGATGGATTTCAAGGGCAGCTCCTTGCCGCCGCGCATCTGGTAGTTGGCGGTAACCACTGCCACAGCGCCGGCGTCAATGATGCGCTCCTGCAGGGCCTTGGCGGAGAAACCGCCAAAAACCACGCTGTGGGTGGCGCCAATGCGCGCGCAGGCCTGCATGGCGATCACGCCTTCGACCGTCATCGGCATGTAGATGATGACGCGGTCGCCATGTTTGACGCCGCGCGCCTTGAGCGCGTTGGCAAACTGGCTCACCCGCACCAGCAGCTCGGTGTAGGTGATCTTGGTGACAGCGCCGTCGTCGGCTTCAAAAATGATGGCGGTCTTGTTGGCCACCGGCGTGCCCATGTGTTTGTCCAGACAGTTGGCCGAGGCGTTGAGTTCGCCGTCTTCGAACCACTGGTAGAACGGCGCTTTGGACTCGTTGAGCGTCTTGGTGAAGGGTTTGCTCCACACCAGGTTCTCGCGCGCAAGCTTGGCCCAGAAACCTTCAAAATCGCTCTCGGCCGCCTTGCACAGCGCCTCGTACGCGGGCATGCCCGAGATGCGGGCTGATTTCATGGCCGCTGCCGGTGGCGGGAATACGCGGTTCTCTACCAGGATCGATTCGATTGCCGTGCTCATGCCCAAGTCTCCTTGTGTGATTAGGTTCGCCGGGATTGTTGGCCGGGGCACTTACGCGCCACTGACTTTCACCGGGCTGACAATCTTAAGACAAGCCGTGGGCGCACCTACAATTGAAGGCTTGGCGGTCAATTGACCATCTTTTGGCCCGCCTGCACCGGCCACGAATCCTCTAGGAACCCATGAGCACTCACCGCAAAATCACTGACAACGGCATGCGCGCCCTGCCTAACCTGATCTTCGCCAGCCGCTGGCTGCAAATGCCGCTGTACCTGGGCCTGATACTGGCGCAGGCGGTGTATGTGTACCACTTTGGCGTTGAGTTGTACCACCTGATCGGCGCCGCGTTTGGCAACCAGGCCGACGTGGATGCGCTGGTCAAGAGCATCGGCTACGTGGCCGATGCCAAAATCACCTCGCTCAACGAAACCGTGATCATGCTCGTGGTGCTCGCGCTGATCGACGTGGTGATGATCTCCAACCTCTTGATCATGGTGATCGTGGGCGGCTACGAGACCTTTGTGTCGCGCATGGACCTGGAGAGCCACCCCGACCAGCCCGAATGGCTATCGCACGTCAACGCCAGCGTGCTCAAGGTCAAGCTCG
>JANMMR010000402.1:0-2786 GCA_031373455.1 Rhodoferax sp. | reverse complement strand
CTGTGGTCAGGCCAAAACGCCAGCGGCTGCCAGCCCATTCCTGCTGCAGCCCTGACGCGGCAACTGGCCGGCGTGGTCTAGAGGGTTGTCCAGAGACGGCGCGTTTGAGGGCGCCGCCCTGCACTTTCAGCCTTGCAAGCTCAGTTGAGTGCCTGCAGCGCCGCAATGCGTTCTTCCATCGGCGGGTGAGTCGAGAACAACTTGCCAATGCCGCCGGCAATGCCAAACGCCGCCACACTCTTGGGCAATTCGCCGGGCACCATGCCGCCCAAACGGGCCAGCGCGTTGATCATCGGCTGCTTGCGGCCGAGCAGTTGCGCGGAGCCGGCGTCGGCGCGGAACTCGCGGTGGCGCGAGAACCAGGCCACCACCATGGCGGCGGCGAAGCCCAGGATGATGTCCAGCACGACGGTGGAAATCATGTAACCGATGCCGGGGCCACTGTTGTCGTTGCCGCGGCGCAGGAAGCTGTCTACCGCGAAACTGATGACGCGGGAGAGGAACACCACAAACGTGTTCATCACGCCCTGGATCAGCGTCATCGTGACCATGTCGCCATTGGCGATGTGGGCGACTTCATGGCCGATGACGGCTTCAATCTCTTCGTGGGTCATGCCTTGCAGCAAGCCAGTGGAAACGGCAACCAGGGCCGAATTCTTGAACGCACCGGTGGCGAAAGCATTGGGCGCGCCTTCAAAAATACCGACTTCGGGCATGCCAATCTGCGCCTTGTCGGCCAGTTTGCGCACGGTTTCCACGATCCAGGCTTCGTCCTGGTTGGCGGGCTGGTTGATGATGCGCACGCCCGAGCTCCATTTGGCCATCGGTTTGCTGATGAGCAGCGAAATGATGGCGCCGCCAAAACCCATCAGCAGCGAATAACCCATCAAGGCCGTGAGATTCAGCCCGGTGCCGGTGAGGTAGCGGTTGACGCCCAACAGGCTGCCAACAATGCCCAACACGGCCACGACCATGACATTGGTCAAGACAAACAACAGGATGCGTTTCATGGTTTCCTTCTAAGGCGGCCCAATCCATTGGGCCGATGGCGCGGATGTTAGGGGCAAAAGGGGCGATTTCAAGGGTTCACCCTGCGAATCGTCAGGGTTTTGCCGGGGCGCTCGCCACTGCGCAACGGGCGAAACACCGCAGCGTCGTCGTAAAACGACGGATCACCATTCTGCGCATGCCATCCGGGCACACCCAGCACCGGCAGATGCGCGAAGGGTTTGGTTGCGAGTTTGTCTGCGTTCAAATCGGCGGCCACAAAGGCGTCCAGATCTGCTATTGATTGCGTAGCTGGCCACGCACGGTAAACGTGAGCTGTGATCGCTTTTCTGGGCGATTCGAGCTTTTCGAGCAACGCATGCCCGAACAAGGTCAACTGTGCCTGTGCCCACAGCCCGCGCTGCGTGACGAAGAGGGTGTGCCAGTCTTTGGCCGCCAGCGCTCGCCACAACGCGTCCGGCGCGCACAAGAACGCCGCGTTTTCATCGAACAGCGTGAGCGCGTCACGCACCTGGCCGCGCACCTGCCCAATACCGTCAAGCGCGATCTGCCGGGCCTGCAATTGGTTTAGGCGCTGCTTCGTTTTAGGAAAGTGAATCCAACACAGACCGTTGAAGAAGTCGTGCAGGTTGTCACGGGTCGGAACCTGGCCGGTTTTGTGGATGAAGGCTTCGTAGGCTTGTCCGTCGGGCAAGGCGGACTGGGGAATGAACTGGACAGGCGCACTTTGCAAGCCGTTGAGCGCATCATGCAAGGAAAAGGTGGCGAGTGATGGCGCTTGAAGCCGCTGCTCAAACGCGCTGAACGGATGCAACCACGGACGATGCCAATCAATCTGGTTGGCAAGGCGCGCCGCCGTCATGGCCAACGGTCAGCGCGCTGTGATTTCAGCGTGCGTCTTTCTGACAGGCCGGGTCGAGAGGCGGACTTGATCAGGCATGAAGTTTTTCCTGTAGCCAGACCTTGATGAGCGACTGGTAGGGCACGTCGCGTGCGTTCGCTGCGGCTTTGATCGAATCCAGCAAGTGTTGAGGCAGTCGCAAGGAGATGGTTTTGGTGGAAGGCTTCAAATTGGGAAGCACCACGCGCTGCGCTTTCGTCCAATCCAAATGGGCCGTCGAATCGTGGGACTCCCAATAGCTTCGCTCTTGCGCTTCGCTGGAGAAGCGGGGAACTGGTTTAACGGGGCTGCTCATAAATCATCTTCTCCTTTCTGTGCATGTCTCTGGCGGAAATCACCCTGATCAGCTTGCCTGCTTCGCGCAGGGTGAAAGTGATGTGCAGGTTTCGACCATCATCCGTCTTTCCGAGCGCGTGAAGCCGGGGTTCCAAACCACTGTGTTTTTCATCGACCAGAATCAACAAAGGTGCGTTGAAAAAAAGCTGCTCGCACTCCGCCATCGACACCGCATGTTTTTCGTTTTTCCGGGCGTTTCCGTCATCCCAATCAAAGCCCTCGAACTGCGTCCAGTCAATCATTTTTCGTATATTACTATCATATCAAAATTTGAGATATTCCAGCAAAATCAAAGGCTACACCACCCGCCACGGCAGGACTTCGCCCGATCTCAACGGTTTCAATTCGGCCTGGCCAAAGGCAAAACTCTCCGGCGGCGTCCAGTTTTCCCGCCTCAAGGTGATGGTGCCGGTGTTGCGTGGCAGGCCGTAAAAATCGGCGCCATTGAAGCTGGCGAAGGCCTCTAACTTGTCCAGCGCGCCCACGGCGTCAAAGGCTTCGGCGTACATCTCCATCGCCGCGTGCGCGGTGTAGCAACCGG
>JANMMR010000358.1:0-4962 GCA_031373455.1 Rhodoferax sp. | reverse complement strand
GAAAAAATCAGCACCATTCCGGACAGCGTAACCCCTCACAACCTGGTGAAAAAGGTCTATGCCGACCGCGCCGCCATGGGCCGGGGTGAGATTCCGGTGGACTGGGGCATGGGCGAGCACATGGCGTTTGCCTCGCTGGTGGCCAGCGGGTACCCGGTGCGCCTTTCGGGCGAAGATTGCGGGCGCGGTACTTTCACCCACCGGCACTCCGTCATCCACGACCAGAATCGCGAAAAATTCGACGAAGGCACCTACACGCCGCTGCAAAACGTGGCGCCCAATCAAGCGCTCTTTGTGGTGATTGACTCGATTTTGTCTGAAGAAGCGGTGCTCGCTTTTGAGTACGGTTACGCGTCCAACGACCCCAATACCTTCGTTATCTGGGAGGCACAGTTTGGTGATTTCGCCAATGGTGCCCAAGTTGTGATCGACCAGTTCATTGCCAGCGGTGAGGTGAAATGGGGCCGCGTCAACGGCATTACGCTGATGTTGCCGCATGGCTACGAAGGGCAGGGCCCGGAGCACAGCTCGGCACGTCTGGAGCGCTTCATGCAGCTCGCTGCCGACACCAACATGCAGATCGTGCAGCCTACCACGGCGAGCCAGATTTTCCACGTGTTGCGGCGCCAGATGGTGCGCAATTTGCGCAAACCCCTGATCATCATGACGCCCAAGTCGCTGTTGCGTGCCAAAGACGCCGCTTCGCCATTGAGTGAATTCACCCGGGGCAGCTTCCAGACAGTGATACCTGAAAGCAGTGAAGCCGTAGTCAAACGCGCCGACAAGGTCAAGCGGGTTGTGGCTTGCTCCGGCAAGGTTTATTTCGACCTGGCGCGCCGGCGCGAGGAAAAAGGCGACGACGACGTCGCCTTGATCCGGGTGGAGCAGCTGTATCCGTTCCCGCACAAGGCCTTCGCGGCCGAGTTGAAGAAATACCCGAATGCGACGGACGTTGTCTGGTGCCAGGACGAGCCGCAAAACCAGGGCGCCTGGTTCTTTGTGCAGCACTACATCCACGAAAACATGGCAGAGGGGCAGCGCCTGGGATATGCCGGGCGCGCTGCTTCAGCTTCACCCGCCGTCGGGTACTCACACTTGCACCAGGAACAGCAAAAATCGCTGGTTGATGCAGCATTTTCCAAGCTCAAGGGCTTTGTCTTGACCAAATAAGAAACAGGGAATTGATATGGCTATGGTAGAAGTAAAAGTGCCACAACTTTCGGAGTCAGTGGCCGAAGCAACTTTGTTGCAATGGAAGAAAAAGATTGGCGATGCGGTTGCCATCGACGAGATCCTTATTGAGGTCGAGACCGACAAAGTCGTCCTTGAAGTTCCGGCTCCCGCAGCCGGCGTATTTGCAGAAATTTTGATGGGTGACGGCTCCACGGTTGCTGCCGAACAATTGATCGCCCGGATCGACACCGAGGGCAAAGCCGTTGGGGCTGCGACTGCAGTTGCGGTCGCAAAGGGCCCGTCACAAGCGCCTGCAGTGCAAGTTGCGTCGGCTTCAGTGCCACCGTCTTCTGGTGTCGCCATGCCCTCGGCAGCGAAGCTCATTGCGGACAACAACCTGGCCGCTGGCACGGTCGATGGCTCCGGCAAAGGCGGGCGCGTTACCAAAGGGGACGTACTCAACGTTTTGGCGGGTCAAGTGGCAGCAAAACCCGGTGTGGTTGCAGCGGTGCCTGCAGCGTCGGTGGCCACAGCCTTGCCGCAAGTGTTGGCCAAGACGACCTCGTTGGGGCAACGCCCGGAGCAGCGGGTGCCCATGAGCCGCCTGCGCGCCCGCGTGGCTGAGCGCCTGCTGCAATCCCAATCCACCAACGCGATCCTGACGACCTTCAACGAGGTCAACATGGCACCCGTGATGGAAATGCGCAAGCGTTTTCAGGAAAAGTTCGAGAAAGAACATGGTGTCAAGATTGGTTTCATGAGTTTCTTCGTGAAAGCGGCCGTTCACGCGCTCAAGAAATACCCGGTAATCAACGCTTCTGTCGATGGCACCGACATCGTCTATCACGGCTACTTTGACATCGGCATCGCGGTGGGTTCCCCACGCGGACTGGTGGTGCCGATTTTGCGCAACGCCGACCAAATGAGTTTCGCCGACATCGAGAAGAAGATCTCCGAATACGGCGTCAAGGCCAGAGACGGCAAACTGGGCATCGAAGAAATGACCGGTGGCACTTTCTCCATCAGCAATGGCGGGGTATTCGGGTCGATGTTGTCGACGCCCATCATCAACCCTCCGCAATCCGCGATTTTGGGCGTCCATGCAACCAAAGACCGCGCTGTGGTGGAAAACGGCCAGATCGTCATTCGCCCCATGAATTACCTGGCCATGAGTTACGACCACCGCATCATCGACGGGCGGGAAGCGGTACTGGGCCTTGTCGCCATGAAGGAAGCGCTGGAAGATCCAGCCCGGTTGTTGTTTGACATCTGACGGCCCAACGGAACCAACCATGTCCAAACAATTTGATGTCATTGTGATTGGCGGCGGTCCTGGCGGCTACATTGCCGCCATCCGCGCCGCGCAACTGGGATTCACCACCGCCTGTGTCGACGAATCGAAAAACAGCAAGGGAGGCCCGGCGTTGGGAGGCACCTGCACCAACACCGGTTGCATTCCAAGCAAAGCGCTGCTTCAAAGTTCAGAGCATTTTGAGCATGCTGGAAAACACTTTGCCGAGCACGGCATAGGGGTTACCGGTTTGTCGCTGGATTTGGCGAAAATGGTGGAGCGCAAAGACGGTGTGGTCAAACAGAACAACGACGGCATTCAGTACTTGTTCAAAAAGAACAAGGTGACGTTCTTCCATGGACGGGGCTCTTTCCTGAAAGCTGCCGGTGGTGCCTATGAGATCGCTGTTGCTGGAAATACCGAAGAAACGATTCTTGGCACCCACGTCATCGTTGCCACCGGTTCGAACGCCCGCACTTTGCCGGGCGTGGATTTCGATGAAGAAAACATCCTCTCGAATGACGGGGCCCTTCGCATTGGCTCTGTACCCAAGAGGCTGGGCCTGATTGGGTCTGGCGTGATTGGTCTCGAAATGGGATCCGTCTGGCGCAGATTGGGTGCGGATGTGACCGTATTGGAAGCCTTGCCAAACTTCCTTGGCGGTGTCGACGAACAAATCGCCAAAGAGGCCAAAAAAGCCTTTGACAAGCAGGGGTTGAAAATTGAGCTTGGCGTGAAGGTTGGCGAGGTCAAGTCTGGCAAAAAAGAGGTGTCGGTCGCCTATACCGATGCCAAGGGTGAAGCCAAGACCTTGGTGGTCGACAAATTGATTGTCTCCATCGGTCGGGTGCCCAACACCAATGGTTTGAATGCCGAAGCCGTGGGATTGCAACTCGACGAACGCGGTGCCATCGTGGTAGATGGCAATTGCAAAACCAGCCTGTCCAATGTCTGGGCGGTGGGTGATGTGGTGCGGGGTCCGATGCTGGCCCACAAGGCCGAAGAAGAGGGTGTGGCGGTCGCAGAGCGGATCGCCGGGCAACACCCGCACGTCAATTTCAATACCGTGCCATGGGTTATTTACACGTCGCCCGAAATCGCGTGGGTCGGGCGCAGCGAGCAGCAACTCAAGGCAGACGGTGTGCAATACAGGGCAGGCACTTTCCCGTTTCTTGCCAACGGCCGCGCCCGTGCATTGGGGGATACGACTGGCATGGTCAAGATGCTGGCCGATGCTGCGTCTGACGAAATTTTGGGTGTACACATCATTGGCCCGATGGCCAGCGAATTGATTGCCGAGTGTGTCATGGCCATGGAATTCAGGGCCAGCAGTGAAGACATAGCGCGGATTTGCCACGCGCACCCGTCTTTGAGCGAGTCTGTCAAAGAGGCTGCTTTGGCGGTAGACAGGCGAACCCTGAATTTTTAGGCGACGTTGGTGCGAATATCTGTAACCCCGATAACTGTCCGTGACATTGGCTATGGATTCTGTAGCATCATCGGAGGATCCGCTTGAGCGTCAGGGCCGCCTTCGAGCGCGAGCTCAAGGCGCGTGGTTATGTCGCAGACCCGGCCCAACTCCGGGCTGTAGCGGCCTTGGAGCGTTGCGCAACTGACTGGACAGCCTACAAAGCCGCCCGATCCAGCACCTTGAGGAAATTGATCGGACGCCCCGACATACCCCGCGGTGTGTACCTGTACGGCGGTGTTGGCCGTGGCAAGAGTTTCCTGATGGATTGTTTCTTTGGCGCCGTGCCGATCCATAAAAAGTCACGGCTGCATTTTCACGAATTCATGCGGGAGGTCCACCGCGAGCTGGCTGGGTTGCAGGGCACCGCCAATCCGCTTGACGTGTTGGCCAAGCGGATGTCCAAAAAGCACCGGTTGATCTGTTTTGACGAATTCCATGTCGCGGACATCACGGACGCGATGATCCTGCACCGTTTGTTGGCCGCCCTGTTTGACAATGGTGTTGGCCTGGTGACCACCTCCAACTTCCGGCCGGATGATCTGTATCCGGGCGGCATGCACCGCGACAGAATCCTGCCGGCCATTGCTTTGCTCAACGAACACCTTGACGTGGTCAACGTTGACAATGGCGTCGATTACCGGCGCCGCACGTTGGAGCGGCTCAAGCTTTACCATACGCCACTGGACGCTGCCGCGAACTCCTCGTTGCGAGAGGCGTTTGAGCAAATTGCCGAGACTCACGATGAAGACCCGACCCTGCACATTGAAGCGCGCGAAATCCACGCGCGGCGCAGGGCTGGTGGCGTTGTCTGGTTTGATTTCAAGTCCCTGTGCGGAGGGCCAAGGTCGCAAAATGACTATCTGGAAATTGCAACGCAGTTCCACACTGTCATACTCAGCGATGTGCCCCAAATGTCGGTTCGAATGGCTTCTGAAGCCCGGCGCTTTACCTGGCTGGTTGACGTCTTGTACGACCGCCGGGTCAAATTGATCATGTCGGCAGAAACTTTGCCCGAGAATTTGTATGT
>JANMMR010000357.1:0-6162 GCA_031373455.1 Rhodoferax sp. | reverse complement strand
CGCATCGGTTACGCGCCGGGCGATGCCACCGCCTCGCAACTCGAAGGCGCGGCGACGTTGGCTGATGAATTCTCTGCCGGTGAAGTGCGCGTGACGCACGACCAGAACCTGGTGCTGCCCTGGGTGCGTTGCGACCAGTTGCCCGAGTTGTGGCGCGCGGCCCGCAAGCTCGGTTTTGCCCGGCCCAATATCCGTTTGCTCACCGACATGATCGCCTGCCCCGGCGGCGATTTTTGCTCACTGGCCAATGCGCGCTCCTTGCCGATCGCGCAAGCCATCACCGAGCGTTACCAGGACCTTGACGAGCTGCATGATCTGGGCGAAATCGACCTGCACATCAGCGGCTGCATCAACTCCTGCGGCCACCACCACAGCGGCCACATCGGCATTTTGGGTGTTGATAAAGACGGCAAGGAGTGGTACCAGGTGTCGCTCGGCGGCTCGGATGGCTCCACACTTTCCGGCGCACCCGTGGCCGGCAAAGTGGTTGGCCCCTCGTTTGCGGCCGAAGAAGTGGCCGACGTGATTGAAGCCATTCTGGAAACCTTCCGCAAAGAGCGTCAAAGCGTGGCAGGTGCCGCAGAAACTTTCATCGCCACGCTGCGCCGGGTTGGCGCGGAGCCCTTCAAAGTGGCCGCCAACGCCACGCGCGTGAGCACTGGCAAGGGTCAGGCTGCCACGGCTGAAACCGTTTGAGAGGGAGAACAACATGAACAAAACCATCCATTTGATGATCCCCGATGCAGGTCGCACGCCATCTGCAGGCGCCAACAGCCTTGCCGTCGCCAACGACGCCGATCCGCGCAGCTTGAACCTCGACGGCGTGCAGCGCATCGACCTGCACTTCCCCAAATTCACCGATGGCCGCGCCTACAGCCAGGCGTTTTTGCTGCGCCGTCGCCTGGGTTTCAAAGGCGAAATCCGCGCCACGGGTGACGTGTTGGTCGACCAGTTGGTGCAAATGCAGCGCAGCGGCTTTGACTCGGCCGAACTGCGTGCCGACCAGGACGCCGCTTTTGCCAAAGTGCAGTTTGAGCGTTTCAGCGCGTTCTACCAGGGCGACGCCGTCACCGCGCAACCCCTTTTTCAGCGGGCCGCATGATGAGTGCCATCGACCTCAACGCCCGGGCCTCCAAAAACTTCGACGCGAAACTGGCCCAAACCCAAACGTTGCTGCTGCAGGCCGCGACCGAATACGCCAACCCCGGCAACTTCTCGGCAGTGGGTTATTCGTACATTAGCCAGGCCAACAGCCTGGGCGCAGAAGACATGGTGGTGAGCCACCTGATCAACAGCCTGCAGCTGGACATCAGCATTTTTGTGCTGGAAACCGGCATGCTGCACCCTGAAACGCTGGCGCTGCTGGAGGACTTCAAGGGCCGTTCACGCGCGCCGGTTCAGGTCTTCAAACCCGTCGAAGAGGTGGCCATCCAGTTTGTGGCGCGTGAAGGCAAAGAAGCGATGTACAAAAGCATCGCACTGCGCAAGGCCTGCTGCGGCATCCGCAAGATGGAGCCGCTGGAGCGCGCGCTGGCCGGCAAGAAAGCCTGGGTCACCGGCCTGCGCCGCGAGCAATCAGGCGCGCGGGCCGAAGTGCCTTTGCGCGACGAGTCCGACACCAACCGTGTCAAATTCAACCCGCTGGCCGACTGGACCTGGGGTGATGTGTGGCACTACATCAGCGTCAACAACGTGGCGTACAACCCGCTGCACGACCAGTTTTTCCCCAGCATTGGCTGCGCGCCCTGCACCCGGGCCATCGCTCTGGGTGAAGACTTCCGTGCCGGACGCTGGTGGTGGGAAGACGAAACCGCCAAAGAGTGCGGTCTGCATGCCAAACAGGCCACCGACGCATCAAAAACCAACGAGGAGGCCGTCGCATGAACGCCCGTGTAGAACCTGAACTGTTGACACACCTGAGCAACCAGCACCTGGATGCGCTGGAAGAAGAAACCATTTACATCCTGCGCGAAGTCGCTGCGGCCTTCGAGCGCCCGGCCCTGCTGTTCTCGGGTGGCAAAGACTCCTTGGTCATGCTCAAGTGCGCTGAAAAGGCCTTCGGCGCGGGAAATATTCCCTACCCGCTCTTGATGATCGACACCGGTCACAACTTCCATGAAGTTACCGATTTCCGCGATTCGAGGGCCAAAGAACTGGGCGCGAAACTGATCGTGCGCAGTGTCGAAGATTCCATGAAGCGCGGCACCGTGCGCCTGGCGCACCCGGGCGAGAGCCGCAATGTGCACCAGTCGGTGACCTTGCTTGAAGCCATAGAAGAGTTCAAGTTTGACGCCCTGATTGGCGGCGCGCGCCGCGACGAAGAAAAAGCCCGCGCCAAAGAGCGCATCTTCAGCCACCGCGACAGTTTTGGCCAGTGGCAACCCAAGTCGCAGCGCCCGGAGTTGTGGAACCTCTTCAACACACGCCTGCAGCCGGGTGAACACTTTCGCGTGTTCCCGATCTCCAACTGGACCGAGCTGGACGTGTGGCAATACATCGAGCGCGAAAAAATCGGCCTGCCTTCGCTGTATTACTCGCACAAACGCGACGTGGTCGAACGCAAAGGCTTGCTGGTACCGGTCACGGAACTCACGCCGCTGAAGGCGGGAGAAGTGGCTGAATCACGTGACGTGCGTTTTCGCACCGTGGGCGACATCACCTGCACTTGCCCGGTGGAGAGCCTCGCCGCCAGCGCCGCCGAGATCGTGATCGAAACCCTCGCCGCAGACGTGAGTGAACGTGGCGCCACGCGCATGGACGACAAGACCTCCGAAGCGTCGATGGAAAAACGCAAAAAAGACGGTTACTTTTGATTTTGTATAATTTTTTGACTATGAATTAATAGATTTTTATATGAATATGGTAGCAAATAAACCAATAAACACGAGACTTGAGTTGCCCGATAACTCTTTGACTTCATCTGCCTTGAAGTTTATTACCTGCGGCAGTGTCGACGACGGCAAAAGCACGCTTATCGGTCGCTTGCTCGTAGACAGCCGCTCGGTCATGTTGGATCAGCTGGCCAATGTCTCCAAAAGCGGCGAGGCTGACCTGGCGCTGTTTACCGATGGCCTCTCCGCCGAGCGCGAACAGGGCATCACCATCGACGTGGCTTACCGCTACTTCAGCACGCCCGCGCGCAAGTTCATCATTGGCGACGCGCCCGGGCACGTGCAATACACCCGCAACATGGTCACCGCCGCCAGCAGCGCCGATGCAGCCGTGGTGCTGGTCGACGCCACCAAACTCGATTGGCAAAACGCCGCTCTGGCCCTGTTGCCCCAAACGCGCCGCCATTCCCTGCTGGTGAATTTGCTGCGGGTGCCCAATGTGGTGTTCGCCGTCAACAAACTCGACGCCATCGACAACCCCACGCTCGGTTTCGCGCACATCCAGGCGGCGCTTGAACAATTCGCCAAGGAGGCGGGCATCGCCATTGCCGCCATCGTGCCGATTTCTGCGTTGAAAGGTCAAAACGTGGTCGCCACAACACCGGGTTGGTGTGGTTACCAGGGCCAAAGCCTGCTGCAGATTCTGGAGCAGTTGCCGGTGACGGCCTCTGACACAGCGCTACCTTTCTCGTTTTCAGTCCAATGGGTGGAAAAGTTTGCGTCGAGCAGCGAGACCAGCCAGGGCCGGCGCGTGTTTTGGGGCAAAGTTTCCAGCGGCGGCGCCCAGGTGGGCCAGCACATCACGATCCTGCCCAGCGGCCAGACCGCTACCGTTACCACCGTGCTGAACCACGTGCGCGAGTCTGGCCCCGTGGTCGCCGGTCACAGCGCCGGCATCGTGCTGGACCGTGAAGTTGACGTTTCCCGGGGAGACTGGCTTCTGTATGCCCCCACGCTCCCCCCTGCGGGAGGTTCGCTGCCCCCCGAGGGGGCCGTGCCTAGCTTGGGGCGGCCCGGCGCGTCGGCGGCTCAAGCGTCTATTGGCAAAACCTTCAACATCACGCGTGAAATCAAAGCCACTGTGGCCTGGCTTGACGACGAGTCGCTGGTGGCCGGCCGCGTGTATTGGGCGCTGCATGGCAACCGCTGGGTCAAGGCCAAAATCAAACGGGTGGTACACAAACTCAACGTCGACAACCTCGCCGAGGAGAGTGCGGACCACCTGGAACCCAACGCGATTGGCCATGTCGAACTGGCGCTGCAGGAACCCATCGCCACCCTGCCCTACGCCGTTTCGCGCACCTTGGGCGCGATGGTTTTGGTGGACACGGCTACCCACAAGACATCAGGCGCAGTGTTAGTGCAATAAAATCACGGTTTACATCACATAGAACCAAGCACAACATGACGCACACGGTAACGGAAGCCTGTATCAACTGCAAACACACGGACTGCGTAGACGTGTGCCCGGTCGATTGTTTCCGTGAAGGGCCCAATTTTTTGACCATTGACCCAGACGAATGCATCGACTGCGCGGTGTGCATACCGGAATGCCCGGTCAACGCCATCTACGCCGAAGAAGATGTGCCGGCTGACCAGCAACACATGACCAAACTCAACGCCGAGTTGGCCAAACTGACAAGCTGGAAAAGCATCACCAAACGCAAACCGGCGCCGCCGGATGCCGAGGCCTGGAAAGACCGCACCGACAAGCTGCAGTTCCTGATCCGCTGATCACATTTGAAGGCGGACATCATGATTGAAACCGACGCAGTGATCGTGGGCGCAGGCCCTGTGGGCCTGTTCCAGGTGTTTGAATTGGGCCTCCTGGAGATCAAGGCGCATGTGATTGACCTGCTGCCCTACGCGGGCGGCCAATGCATCGAGCTTTACCCCGACAAACCGATTTACGACATTCCGGCGATTCCGGTTTGCACCGGCAAGGAACTCACCGACGGCCTGCTCAAGCAAATCGAGCCCTTCGGCGCCACCTTCCACTACAACCAGGAAGTCAGCCGCATCGCCAAACAGGACGACGGGCGGTTCCTGCTCGAAACCTCTGCCGGCACGCAGTTCATGACCAAAACAATCTTCATCGCGGCGGGCATGGGCGCATTTCAGCCCCGGCTGCTGAATGTGGACGGCGTGACCAAATTTGCAGACGCCGACTCGCCGGATTGCCAGGTGTTTTACAAAGTCAAAAACCGCGCCGCATTTGCGGGGCAAGACGTGGTGATCCTGGGCGGTGGCGATTCGGCACTCGACTGGACGCTGGACTTCATGAGCGATGGCCCGCTCAAGGCCAAATCCGTCACCCTGCTGCACCGTCGGGACGGCTTCGCGGCTGCGCCAGCCAGTGTCGCCAAAATGCGCGCTTTGTGTGAGGCGGGCCAGATGAAATTCATGATCGGCCAGATCACCGCGCTCGAGGAAGCCGAAGGCCGCTTGACCGGCGTCGTCGTCACGGGTTCAGACAACAGCACCAGCAGCGTCAAACTTGACAAATTGCTGGTGTTTTTTGGCCTCTCGCCCAAACTCGGGCCCATCGCCGAGTGGGGAATCGACATCGAGCGCAAACAGCTCAAAGTGGACACCGAGAAATTTTCCACCAGCGTGGCGGGCATTTTTGCCGTGGGCGACATCAACACCTACCCCGGCAAGAAAAAGCTGATTCTGAGCGGCTTCCATGAGTGCGCCCTGGCGGCGTTTGGTGCCACCGCCATCGTTTTTCCCGACAAAAAGGTGATGTTGCAATACACCACCACCTCACCCAAGCTGCACAAGGTGTTAGGCGTCGAGACGCCGGTCTTCAATACCTGAGTAAAATCCACAGGCGCTCGAAAGAGTCCTTCCGAGAGCACATCCGCTAGGGGTGTTGGCAGTCAAAGCTGCCGACTGAGAAAGTCCCTTTGAACCTGATTGAGGTAATCCTCGCGCAGGGAAGCAAAAGTCCATTGTTCCGATTGACTCCCGCTTTCCTGCCACTATTTTGCTAAGGAGCAAATTTGATGGCAATTTCCAACCCAACCCTGCCGGTCGCCAATCTGGCTTTGCAGCCTGTAGCTTCAGGCGACCGCGTGTTCGGTTTTACCCAACACTTGTCGCTCTGGTTCAGCCTCGGCGTTGGGCTCTTGGTCATGCAGGTCGGCGCTTACCTGGTGCCCGCCGTGGGCCCGCGCGATGCCTTGCTGGCGATCGTTTTGGGTTCGGTGATCGGCGCTGGCTTGCTGGCCTGGACGGCCAAACTGGGCTGCGACACCGGCCTGACCAG
>JANMMR010000318.1:0-2771 GCA_031373455.1 Rhodoferax sp. | reverse complement strand
CCTGCTCTTCGGCGGAGTAGCTCAAGTCCATCGGGGGTCTCCTGGAGGTATCGGGTGCGCCGGTACGGCAGCGTCAAACACGTTCGATGATGATGGCCGGCGCCATGCCACCGGCCGCGCACATCGTGACCAGGCCACGCTTCAGGCCGCGCCGCTCCAGCTCATCGAGCATCGTGCCGATCAGGATAGCCCCGGTGGCGCCAATCGGGTGGCCAAGGGCCATGGCGCCGCCGTTCACGTTGACCTTGCTGCGGTCGAGCTTCAGGTCGCGGATGAACTTTTCCATCACCACGGCGAAGGCTTCGTTGATCTCCCACAGGTCGATGTCGTCCACCGTCAATCCCGCTTTGGCCAGCACCTTGCGTGCAGCGGGCACAGGCGCGTTCAACATGAGCGTGGGGGAATCGCCCACATTCGCAAAAGCGACGATGCGCGCGCGCGCCTTCATGCCGTGTTTTTTGGCGTAGCTGGGGGATGCGAGCAAGAGCGCCCCTGCGCCATCAACCACACCTGACGAATTGCCCGCGTGGTGCACAAACTTGATGTCCAGCCCCGGGTGCTCCTGCAGAATGAGGCTTCGGTAGGTGTTGCCTTTTTCGTCCAGCGGCAGGTCGGCCAGCTGGGTGAAGGCGGGTTTGAGTGAGGCCAGGCCTTCCGCCGTGGTTTGCGGGCGCGGGAATTCTTCGTGGTCCAGCGCCAAAGTGCCATCAGCTTTGTAAACAGCGATCAGGCTTTTCTTGAAATGGCCGTTCTTGATGGCGAAGTCGGCCTTTTGCTGGCTCTCCAGCGCGCCCGCGTCCAGGTCGGCGCGGCTGATGCCTTCCAGGGTGGCAATCGCGTCTGCGCACACGCCCTGGTGCGACTGCGGCACGTGGGCGCGCAGGCGCAGGTTGCCGGCGTCCATCATCAGCGGGCCTTCTTCGGCCGTGCGCCGCCCGGGCATTGACATCATCTCGGTGCCGCCAGCGATCATCAGCTCTTCCATGCCAGACATGATCGACGCTGCTGCCATGTTCACGCTGGTAATGCCGCTGCCGCAGAAGCGGTCGAGCGTGACGCCGCTGCTCCTGAAATCGTAGCCCGCGTCAAGCGCGGCCATGCGGCCCAGGTCGCAGGCCTGTGCGCCGCGCTGCGAGCTTGTGCCCCAGATGATGTCGTCCACCTCGGCGGTGTTGAGGTTGTTGCGCTCCTTGATTGCCTTGAGCACGGCCGCGCCCAGATGCTGCGGGTGCATGTCAGTCAGGGCGCCTTTGCCAAACTTGCCAATGCCGCGCGGGGTGCGGGCAGCGTCGATGATGAGGGCGTCGGTCATAGGGAACTCCATGAGGCGTGAAGTTGAGGGTTGCACTGATTTTGAACCAAAATGCAGCAAACAACCTGTCACCAACAATGCACCCCTTCCACCACGCCGCCGCCACCCCCGACAAACCGGCCTTCATCATGGCCGACACCGGAGAAACCGTCACCTACCGCCAGCTTGAAGACCGCTCCAACCAGGTCGCGCAGATGTTGCGGGCGCTGGGGCTCAAGGCGGGAGACCACATCGCCATCCTGCTGGAAAACCACCCGCGTTTTTTTGAAGTGTGCTGGGGCGCGCAGCGCTCGGGCGTCATTTACACCGCCATCAGCACGCGGCTCACCGTGGGCGAAGCGGCGTATATCGTGAAGGATTGCGCAGCGCAGGTGCTCATCACCTCCAAAGCCAACCAGGCGCTGGCGCAGTCGCTCTTGGCCACAACGGACGGATTGAAAGCCCGGCTAATGATGGACGGCGTGATCGACGGCTTCACGCCTTACGAATCCACCTTGGCGCACTACCGGGCCACGCGCATCGCCGATGAAACCGCCGGCACCGACATGCTGTATTCCAGCGGCACCACCGGCCGCCCCAAGGGCGTGTTTGTGCCGCCCGAGTTCCCGCAGATTGACGCCACCACTTCGCTCATCGAGATCTGCAAAAACGTTTACGGCATCAACCCGCAAAGCATTTACCTCTCGCCCGCGCCGCTTTACCACGCGGCGCCACTGCGCTTCAACATGGTTTCGATGCGGCTTGGCGCCACCTGCGTGGTGATGCCGCATTTCGACCCGGAAGACTTCCTGCGCCTGGTGGCCAAACACCGCATCACGCACACGCAAACCGTGCCGACCATGTTTGTGCGCATGCTCAAGCTCTCGCCCGAACAACGCGCTTGGCACGACGTGAGCAGCCTCAAATTCGCCATCCACGCCGCCGCGCCCTGCCCGATCCCGATCAAGGAGCAGATGATCAATTGGTGGGGCCCAGTGATCTGGGAGTATTACGCCGGCACCGAGGGCAACGGCATGACGCTGGTGCATTCCAAAGACTGGCTCAGCCACAAAGGCACCGTGGGCAAAGCGGTGGTGGGCAAGCTGAAAATTTGCGACGAGCTGGGGCAGGTGGTTCCCACCGGCACTGCAGGCACCATCCAATTCGCCGACGGCATGGTGTTTGAATACCACAACGACCCGCAGAAAACCGCTGAATCGAAAAACGCCCAGGGCTGGACGACGCTGGGCGATATTGGTTATGTAGACGCTGAAGGTTTCCTCTACCTCACCGACCGCAAAGCCCACATGATCATCTCGGGCGGCGTCAACATCTACCCGCAGGAGTCCGAGAACCTGCTCGTCACCCACCCCAAGGTGATGGACGTGGCCGTGATCGGCGTGCCCAACGAGGAGTTTGGCGAAGAGGCCAAAGCCGTCGTTCAGCCGCGCAATATGGCCGATGCTGGCCCCGAGCTGGC
>JANMMR010000283.1:0-1920 GCA_031373455.1 Rhodoferax sp. | reverse complement strand
AAGATCATGTACGGCAAGAAGGTCAAGGGCATCGAGCGCAGCACCTTCATGATCGATCCCACCGGCATCCTCAAGGGCGAGTGGCGCGGCCTCAAGGTGCCCGGCCATATTGAAGAAGTGCTCAAGGCCGTCAAGGCACTCAAGAAGACCGCTTGACAACTTCGCACGAAAGTACTCGTCTGCAAGTCTTTGCCTGCAACTGCCGGCCAACGTGCAGCGAGGGCACTGGCAACTGATGGCGCCTTGCACCCGGAGAACCGAGGGTAGGGAATTGGCCATCGCTCATGCATAATGGGTTCAGCCAGATGAGTCCAAGACCTTCGTTTTCACTGTGTTCTTCAAAAAGCCGCCCAGGTTTGAGGCGGCTTTTTCGCTTTTTGCGTCACACTTTTGCGCCATGATCCGGCGCACCCTTTCGTCTTTTTCCTTTTCCCATTACTTTTCCAGGGCCCCCTGAACCATGCCATTGCCACCCGCACCAACCAAACGCGCAGCCTTGTTGACCCAGAGTGCGTTTGACGCCCCGGCGAGACCCGCGCCCAAGAGTGCCAAACGGCATCTGGCGCCGGTGGCCGACCACGCCCTGGCCCGCCAGACACCGGCCAACGAACCTGACCTGCACGCGCCGCCCGTACGCAAGCCGGCGCGCGGCGCCTTGGCCGAACGCAGCAACTCGCCCGAAGAATTCCCGCAGCGCCCTGTGGTTCCGGCGAAAACGCAGGCGCAATCCCACGCGCCCGCCAAAGTTTGGGCCGAACGTACAGACCGCGAGATGGACGCCGATGCGTCGCCGGCTGCCAGCGCGCCCTTGGCGACCACGTCCAAATCCAGCCTCGGCGGGCGCAAGCCCAAATCCAGTGGCCCGACCAAACTCTTCGTGCTGGACACCAACGTGCTGATGCACGACCCGATGTGTCTCTTCCGCTTCGAAGAACACGACATCTTCCTGCCGATGATCGTGCTCGAAGAACTCGACGGCCATAAAAAAGGCATGACCGAAGTTGCCCGCAACGCGCGCCAGACCAGCCGCAGCCTCGACGCCCTGGCCGCGGCCAATGGCGCAGACATCGGTGCCGGCCTGCAACTCGACACCACGGGCCACCGTGAAGCGCGCGGCAAGCTGTATTTCCAGACGCAGGCCTTGAATTACACCTTGCCGCAGAGCCTGCCCCAGGGCAAAGCCGACAACCAGATCCTGGGCGTGGTCGATGCCCTGCGCCAGCAGCACAGCACGCAAGCTGCGCCGCCCGCTGACGGAAGTTCACGCCCACCCCGGCGCGAGGTGGTGCTGGTCTCCAAAGACATCAACATGCGTGTCAAGGCGCGCGCGCTGGGCCTGGCCACCGACGACTACCAGAACGACAAAACCCTGGAAGACGGCGACCTGCTGTACGCTGGCTCAATGGCCCTGCCGGCCGATTTTTGGGCCACACACGGGCAGACGGTGGAATGCTGGCAACAGGGCGCGCACACCTTTTACCGCATCACCGGGCCGCTGGTGCCGAGTTTCCTGATCAACCAGTTTGTCTATTTCGAATCACCAGGCGAGCCTTCGCTGTACGCCCGCGTCACCGAAATTCGCGGCAAAACCGCCGTGTTCAAGACCTTGAAGGATTACAACCACCTCAAGAACTCGGTCTGGGGCGTCACCACCCGCAACCGCGAACAGAACTTCGCGATGAACCTGCTGATGGACCCGGAAGTCGATTTCGTCACCCTCACCGGCACAGCCGGCTCGGGCAAAACGCTCATGGCGCTGGCCGCAGGCTTGACGCAGGTGCTGGACGACCGCCGCTATACGGAGATCATCATGACCCGGGCCACGGTGAGCGTGGGCGAGGACATCGGCTTCCTGCCCGGAACCGAAGAAGAAAAGATGGGCCCGTGGATGGGTGCCCTCGACGACAACCTGGAAGTGCT
>JANMMR010000270.1:0-2293 GCA_031373455.1 Rhodoferax sp. | reverse complement strand
CGGCACCGCGTGCCACAGCGAAACCCTGGAGCCGATGACGTTGTACCGCGCCTTGTACGGCGAACAAGGCCTGTGGGTGCGCCCTGCAGCCATGTTTGAGGAAGTGGTGGACGTGGTGGTGGACGGGCAGCCCCTGCGCACGGCGCGCTTCACGCGATTGGCTGATTGATTGGGGTGGTGGGTGCTTTGAACGAAGGCGAAATGAAGCCCATCGTTATGCTATATTAATTATAGCAAACTATACACATAATTCGTGACTTGAGGTCGCTAAAACCTTCAAAAACTGGCTCAGCCGGCCAAAATTGCCCAATAATTAACACCCATGTTAATTATTGACTTTTTCACTGCTGCGCCCCACCAGCCAGTCTTCAATAGCCGCCGGGTACAACACATGCTCCTGCGCCCGCACCCGCTCGCCCAGGGTCTGCGCCGTGTCGCCCGGAAGTACCGACACCTGCACTTGGGCGAGGATCCGGCCGTGGTCGAGTTCGGCAGTCACCCAATGCACGGTGGCGCCGGCGTGGCTGTGGCCGGCGTCCAGGGCGCGCTGGTGCGTGTTCAGGCCGGGTAAAGCCGGCAACAAAGAGGGGTGGATGTTGAGCAGCCACCCTTCGTAGCGGCGCACAAAGGCGGGCGTGAGGATGCGCATGAAGCCGGCCAGCACCACCAGCGCAACTGGGCCATGTTGGTCAATGGCTTCAGCCAGGGCTTCGTCAAATGCCTCGCGGCTGCCAAAGCGGGTGTGGTCCAGCACTTCGGTGGCCAGGCCGCTGGTGCGCGCGAAGACCAGGCCGGGTGCCTCGGGGCGGTTGCTGATGACGGCAGAAACGCGCGCGTCAAAGCGATTGGCCCAGTCGTGGCGCCGCGCGGTTTCGACAACCGCCCGCATGTTCGAGCCCCGGCCCGAGATAAGGATAATGATGTTCTTCACGGCGTCGATTGTCGCCATCTGGACATGCAAAAAAGAACGACCGTGCTAAAAACCGGAAACTGGATCAAGCGCAAACGCCTGGTGCGGCAGCCCCCATCCGCTACGAGTCACAGGAGATTTTTATGGATTTGACTTTCACCCCTGAAGAACAGAGCTTTCGCGAGGAGGTGCGCGCCTGGGTGCGTGCCAACTTGCCCAAGGAAACCGCGCACAAAGTTCACAACGCGCTCAACCTCACGCGTGAGGATCAGCAGGGTTGGGCCAAGATTCTGGGCAAAAAGGGCTGGCTCGGCTACGCCTGGCCCAAACAGTTTGGCGGCCCGGGCTGGAATGCGGTGCAAAAACACCTGTTTGAAGAAGAGTGCGCCATGGCCGGCGCGCCGCGCATCATCCCGTTTGGCCCGGTGATGGTGGCACCCGTCATCATGGCCTTTGGCACGCCCGAGCAGCAGCAGCGGTTTTTGCCCGGCATCGCCAGCGGCGAAGTCTGGTGGAGCCAGGGCTACAGCGAGCCCAACGCGGGCTCAGACCTCGCCTCCCTCAAAACCAAAGCCGAACGCGTGGGCGACAAATACATCGTCAACGGCCAAAAAACCTGGACCACATTGGCGCAATACGGCGACTGGATGTTCAACCTGGTGCGCACCAGCAACGAAGGCAAGCCGCAAACCGGCATCAGCTTTTTGTTGCTCGACATGAAATCCAAAGGCGTCACAGTGCGCCCGATCCGCACGGTGGACGGTGGCGTGGAAGTGAACGACGTGTTTTTTGACAACGTTGAAGTGCCGGTGGAGAACCTGATCGGCGAAGAAAACAAGGGCTGGACCTACGCCAAACACCTGCTGAGCCACGAGCGCACCAACATCGCCGACGTGAACCGCGCCAAGCGGGAACTGGAGCGTTTGAAGCGCATCGCCAAATCCGAAGGCGTGCTTGACGACTCGCGTTTCCGCGACGAAATCGCCAAGCTCGAAGTGGACGTGGTGGCGCTGGAGATGATGGTGCTGCGCGTGTTGTCGGCGGAAAAATCCGGCAAAAACGCGCTGGACGTCGCGGGCCTCCTGAAGATTCGCGGCAGCGAAATCCAGCAGCGTTACGCCGAGCTGATGATGCTGGCCGCTGGCCCCTACGCCCTGCCCCTGATCCGCGAGGCGATGGATGCCGGCTGGCAAGGCGACGCGGTGGGCGCGCTGTATTGCGCGCCGCTGGCAGGCACGTACTTCAACATGCGCAAGACGACGATTTATGGCGGCTCGAACGAGGTGCAGCGCAACATCGTTGCGCAAACCGTTTTGGGCTAGCCCAGACGGTTTGCGCACTTGCGCGCAACATTTGCTCCCCCGAGCCCCCTCCGGGAGGGGG
>JANMMR010000218.1:0-1613 GCA_031373455.1 Rhodoferax sp. | reverse complement strand
ATGTTACCAGTGGCCGAAGAATACAAAAAGATCTTGCTGGTGGAGCCCGCCGTGGCCGATTCGATCACCGGCGACAAATGGAACAAATACATCTTCCGCACCGGCCGCAACAGCTCGCAAGACGCGATCTCCAACGCGGTGGCGCAAGACAAGGCCGGCACCTCGATCGCCACATTGGCGCAGGACTACGCCTTTGGCCGTGACGGCGTGAAAGCCTTCAAGGAGTCGGTCAAAAAAGCCAAGATCGTGCATGAGGAATACCTGCCCACGACCACCACCGACTTCACCGCCGGCGCGCAACGCCTGATCGACAAACTCAAAGATTTGCCTGGCCGCAAAGTGATCTGGATCATCTGGGCCGGCGGCGGCGGCAACCCGTTCAAGATTGTCGACATGGACTTGAAGCGTTACAACATCGAAATCGCCACGGGCGGCAACATCCTGCCCGCGATGGTCGCCTACAAACAATTCCCTGGCATGGAAGGCGCCACCTACTACTACTTCGGCATGCCGAAAAACCCGACCAACGACGCCATGGTGTCGCGCCACTACAGCCAGTTCAAATCGCCGCCAGACTTCTTCACGGCGGGCGGGTTCTCTGCCGCGATGGCCGTGGTTACCGCTCTGAAAAACAGCAAGGGCGACGCCTCGGCCAACACCCTCATCAAAACCATGGAAGGCATGAGTTTTGACACGCCCAAAGGCAAGATGACCTTCCGCAAAGACGATCACCAGGCCATGCAGAGCATGTACCACTTCAAGATCAAGAACGACCCGGCCTTCGCCTGGGGCGTGCCTGAGCTGGTGCGCGAAATCAAGGCCGAAGAGATGAACGTGCCAATCCGGAACAAGCGGTAATTTCCAAACCGAATTTGCGCGACACCCACAACGGTCATGCTCCAGACAAAAGGACTCACGGTCCGCTTCGGCGGACACGTGGCGGTGGATGCTGTCAGCTGCACCTTTGAGCCGGGCACACTCACCGCCATCGTGGGGCCCAATGGCGCAGGCAAGACGACCTATTTCAACCTGATTTCAGGGCAGATCAAGCCCTCGGCAGGCAGCGTGTCGCTCAATGGCCGGGACTTGACGGGCCTCGGGGTCTCAGAGCGCACGCAGGCGGGCCTTGGCCGGGCCTTTCAGCTCACCAACCTGTTCCCCAACCTCAGTGTGCTGGAAAACGTGCGCCTGGCCGTACAGGCCACCCGCGAGGGCGCGCACCGGCGCGGCTTCAATTTGTGGAGCATCTGGAGCGACCACGGCCTGCTCACGGCGCGCGCCGGGGAGATTCTGGCAGCGGTGTCGCTGCAGCACAAACAGGCGGCGATTGTGGCCAGCCTGCCGCACGGCGACCAGCGCAAGCTCGAAGTGGCCTTGCTGATGGCGCTGGAGTCCCAGGTTTTCATGTTTGACGAACCCACCGCCGGCATGAACTCGGCCGAAGCGCCGGTTATCTTGAACCTGATCCGCGAGCTGAAAAAAGACAAGTCGAAAACCATCTTGTTGGTGGAACACAAGATGGATGTGGTGCGCGATTTGGCCGACCGCATCATCGTGTTGCACAACGGCGCCTTGGTGGCGGATGGTGATCCGGCGTCCGTTATCGCCTCGCC
>JANMMR010000391.1:0-1770 GCA_031373455.1 Rhodoferax sp. | reverse complement strand
GTCACACACCTGTTTGCGGCGGCCGCAGATGGCGACGTCGGCACCCAGGCTTAAAAAATGTTCGGCCATCGACTGGCCCAGGCCGGTTCCGCCGCCGGTGACCAGAATGCGCTGGCCGTTCATCAAGTTGGGTTGGTACATGGCGTTTTTCCTTGTGGATCAGCCATGCTAGCGCAAAGCCGGAAATGGGTGGATTTGTGCCAATCATCATACGATAGTATGGTTCACCCTAATGCCCGCCCCAGCGCTTTGGGTTACGCTGAAAGTCACCGTTTTGCTCCCCAATCACAGGAGGTTTTCATGTCTTCTCGCCACGCACTTTCGCGCCGCCGTTTTGGCCGCTTTGCCGCTACCGCCGTGACCGGCCTCACACTGGCACTCGCCGCCGGCAGCGTGCTGGCGCAGGCCTACCCGGCGCGCCCGATCACCTTGATCGTGCCTTGGGGCGCAGGCGGCGGCACCGACGCCACCGCACGCATCATCGGCAGCCTGCTTGAAAAAGACCTGGGCCAGCCTGTCACCGTGGTGAACCGCACCGGCGGCAGCGGCGTGGTGGGCCACTCGGCGATTGCCACCGCCGCGCCAGACGGCTACACCATCGGCGTGGCGACCGTCGAGATCGGCATGATGCATTGGCAGGGCCTCACGGAACTCACGGGCGCTTCCTACACGCCGCTGGGCCTGGTCAACGCCGACCCGGCCGGCTTGCAGGTGCGGGCCGATTCGCCCTACAAAACCGTGCAGGACGTGCTGGCCGCCGTTAAAGCCAACCCCGGCAAACTCAAGGCCTCGGGCACCGGGCAGGGCGGCATTTGGCACCTGGCCATTGCCGGCCTGCTGCGTGACCAGAAGATCGATCCGGCCGCGCTGCCCTGGGTGCCCAGCAACGGCGCGGCACCGGGTTTGCAGGATTTGGTGGCCGGCGGCATCGACGTGGCACCAACCTCGTTGCCCGAGGCACGTTCACTGATCGACGCCGGCAAGGTGCGCAGCCTGGCTGTGATGAACCCGACGCCCGCAGCGCTCTACCCGAATGTGCCGACGTTGAAGGCTGCCTTGGGCAGCGACTGGACCATGGCCGCCTGGCGCGGTATTGTGGCGCCCAAAGGTATCCCGGCCGATGTGCGCGACAAACTCGCCGCAGCCATCAAAAAAGTTGCGTCAAGCAAGGATTACACCGACTTCATGGCCAAGCAGGGTTATGGCGTCATCTACGCAGCGCCGGATGATTTTGCGAAGTTCATGGCCAAGTCCGATTCAGAGCTCGGCGCCACCATGAAGGCCGTCGGCATTGCCAAATAAGCGGCTATTGCCCCCTGCCGGATGAAATTGAACGACGCGATTTTCGGGCTGCTGCTGCTGGCCCTGGGTACGGCTGTGCTGGTGATCGTGCAGGGCTACCCCAAGATTCCCGGCCAATCGGTCGGGCCCGGCATCTTTCCGGGATTGATCGCCACGGGCCTTTGCATCGGCGGCGCGATGCTGGTGGTCAAGGGCTGGGCCCAGCGCGCGAGCAGCCCGTGGTTCGACCCGCAAGCCTGGATGAAGTCGCCGCGCCACCTGGCGGGTTTTGCGGTGTTGATCGGCTCGGTGCTGTTTTACATGCAGGCCTCCAATTACCTGGGCTTCTTGATCTGCTCGACGCTCATTTTGACGGTGCTGTTTGTGGTGCTGAAGGTGCCGGTGGGCCGTGCTGTGCTGGTCGCCGTGCTGGCCAGCCTGGTGATCCATTTCGCCTTTTACAAGCTGCTGCGCGTGCCTCTGCCCTGG
>JANMMR010000094.1:0-4722 GCA_031373455.1 Rhodoferax sp. | reverse complement strand
GCAGGTCTTCGGTTTTGCGCACGACGTGGTCGGGAATGGCCTCGAACCGGAGGTTGGCCGCAAAGGCGGCGATATGGGCGCTGGGGGCGCTGGGGCTGGTGGTCATGGGTGTAGGGAGTTTGAGGTGGGACGAGAGAGGGTGAAATCAGTTGAATAAGAATGCTATATTATAAATAGCAAACTATCCATATTAATCGTGACTTGAAGGCCAATTTTTTCATAAATTTCGTGAAATTCGAGGTTTTCACAAAATAATTAACACCCATGTTAATTTTAGAAAGAACGCGGCAATCCGAGTAAATGCTCCGCCACGTACGAATAGATCAGGTTGGTGGATATCGGCGCCACTTGGTAGAGCCGCGTTTCGCGGAACTTGCGCTCCACATCGTATTCGCAGGCAAAGCCAAAACCGCCGTGGGTTTGCAGACACACGTTGGCCGCTTCCCACGAAGCTTTGGCCGCCAGGTATTTCGCCATGTTGGCCTCGGCGCCGCAGGGCTGTTTGGCGTCAAACAGGGCGCAGGCCTTGAAGCGCATCAGGTTGGCGGCTTCGGTTTCGATGTAGCTGTCGGCTATCGGGAACTGGATGCCCTGGTTCTGGCCGGTCGGTCGGCCAAACACCACCCGTTCACTGGCGTATTTGCGCGCTTTGTCGATGAACCAGTAGGCGTCGCCAATGCACTCTGCGGCGATCAGCGTGCGTTCGGCGTTGAGGCCATCGAGGATGTATTTGAAGCCCTGCCCCTCCTGGCCAATCAGGTTCTCGGCGGGGATTTCCAGGTTGTCAAAAAACACCTCGTTGGTCTCGTGGTTCACCATGTTGGCTATCGGGCGGATGGTCATGCCCTTGCCGCCGCGCTCCGGCAGCGCGTCTTTGAGGTCAACGATGAAAATCGACATGCCTTCCGATTTCTTTTTCACCTCAGCCAGTGGCGTGGTGCGCGCCAGCAGGATCATCAGGTCAGAGTGCTGGATGCGCGAGATCCACACCTTCTGGCCGTTGACCACGTAACGATCGCCTCTCTTCACCGCCGTGGTTTTGAGGTGGGTGGTATCGGTGCCGGTGGTCGGCTCGGTCACGGCCATGGATTGCAGGCGCAATTCGCCCGTCGCGATTTTGGGCAGGTAGAACGTCTTTTGTTCGGCCGACCCGTGGCGCAGCAGCGTGCCCATGTTGTACATCTGGCCGTGGCAGGAGCCGGCGTTGCCACCGGCGAAGTTGATCTCTTCCATGATCACAGAAGCTTCGGTGAGGCCCAGGCCCGAGCCACCGTATTCGGAAGGGATCAAGGCGGCGAGCCAGCCGGCGCTGGTCAGGGCGTTGACAAAGCTTTCCGGGTAGCCGCGTTCGTGGTCTACCTTTTGCCAGTAGGCGGAGTCAAAACCGCCACACAGGGCGCGCAGGGCTTCGCGCATTTCCTGGTGCGCGTCGGGAGTCGGGATTTGGGTTTTCATAAAGCGAACTTTAACCGTTCATTTCGAGGCTTTTGGGGACCGCTCTTGTTCCCGGTCAATGCAACAATGGATGGATGAAGCGAGACCAGATCGAAACGTTTTTTGCCACACTCAAACGTGCCAACCCAATGCCCGTGACCGAGCTGGAATACACCAGCGTGTTTGAGCTTCTGGCGGCGGTGTTGTTGTCTGCCCAGGCCACCGATGTTGCGGTGAACAAGGCCACGCGCAAACTGTTTGCGGTGGCCAACACGCCGCAAAAAATGCTGGCGCTGGGTGTCGAAGGCGTTGAGCCTTACATCAAGACGATTGGCCTCTTTCGCAGCAAGGCGCGGCACTTGGTGCAGGCCTGCCAGATACTCGTTGACCAGCACGAAGGCCGGGTGCCGAGGGACCGTGAAGCCCTGCAGGCCCTGCCTGGTGTGGGCCGAAAAACCGCCAACGTGGTGCTGAATTCGGCTTTCGGCGAGGCCACCATGGCGGTTGACACACACATCTTTCGCGTGAGCAACCGCACCGGCCTGGCTCCCGGCAAGACGCCATTGGCGGTTGAACTTAATTTGTTACAACGCATTCCAAAGGAATACCTCGGCGACGCGCACCACTGGCTTATCCTGCATGGGCGTTATGTGTGCCAGGCGCGCAAGCCCTTGTGCATGCGATGCGCGGTGATTGAACCCTGCGGTTTTGGCGCAAAACGCGCAATGCAATAATTCTGGCAATTCCTGATTGGCCCCAGTCTCCATAAGCCCCGATGAGCCTGTTTGACACCCGTACCATCTTTCTCCTGTGTGGATTCATGGGTGGGTTGATGGCATTGGTGCTCTATTCACTCAAGCGCAATTACCCGCCGTCCATCAAGGGGCTGGGTGAGTGGTCAGGCGCATTGATGTTGATGTTTGCAGCGGGCGTGCTGACAGCCGGTCGTGATCGCATGCCCCAGGTGTTGACGCTCACCTTGTCCAACCTGGCGTTTTTCGCGGGGCTTTATTGGAGCTATGTCGGAACACAGCGGTTTTTCAGCATTTCGCCGCGCCACCGGCTCTGGCTGGCAATCATCGCCGGCACTGCCGCTGTCCACATCTGGTTCACTTTTGTCCAGGAATCCTTCCTTGCCCGCCTGGTGGTGGTCAACCTGATGGGCGCGATTTTCATGGCGGTGCATTGCGCCCTGATCCATAAACACAAGCCCATCAGTTTTGCCAAGGGCCTGGCCTTGGGCTCGCTGGCTGCCGCCAGCGCCTTGCAGGTTCTGCGGATGGCGCTCGCCCTCACGCAGTCGATGGACAACAACATCATGGGCACATCGCCCATCCACCAAATCTACGCGGCCGGGTTCGCGCTGTCGATCCTGCTGTTTTCGATCGGACTGATCCTGATGGCCACCGACATGCTGCGCGCGGAGCTTGAGCTGCTGGCCACCCGCGACTCACTCACCAACGCGCTCACCCGGCGGCACTGGACGACGCTGTTTGAAAGCGAACTCGAGCGCGCCAAACGCACCGGGCGCAGCATTGCGGTGCTGGCGCTCGACCTGGACCACTTCAAAGCCATCAACGACACCTACGGCCACCAGACCGGCGACAAGGTGCTGGTGAATTTTGTTGCGCATATCAACCGCTATTTGCGGCAAAACGACCGGCTGGGGCGTTTTGGCGGCGAGGAGTTCATTTTGCTGCTGCCTGAAACCTCGCTGGAGCAGGCGCAGAACGTGGCCGAACGCATCCGCGCCGGGCTGGCCAGCTCAAGCGACAAACCGTCGTGCACGGTGAGTATTGGCGTGGCGGCAACCCACCAGGGCAGCGAATCGATGGACGCGGTTCTGGCCCGCGCTGACGCCGCCATGTACCGCGCCAAAGACAGCGGGCGAAACCGGGTAGAGACAGGTTAAAGTCCGGGCAAAAACCGGCGCGAAGCGGCTGGTCGCCCGCCAAAGCCCGTTTTTGCCGCGTCGTCGCGAGCAGATCCTCCAGTCAGGCCGCAAAAATCAGGTTTGGGTTTCCAGCTGGCCCAAGGTGGTGTCGGTGAGTTCGCCCACATCCACAATGCGGTCGCGGCCCAGGTGCTTGGCCTGGTAGAGGCCTTTGTCCGAGAGGCGGATCCACTCCTCCACACTGGTGATGCTGGCCGTCAACTGCACCATGCCAAAACTGGCGGTGACGATGGCTTCGTCCACCAGCGGGTTCATGCGCATGTCACGGCGCAGGCGGTCAATCACCTCCCATGCTTCGGCGATTTGGGTATTGGGCAGCAAGATGCCAAACTCCTCGCCGCCGTAACGCCCGCTCACGTCGGTTTCACGCAGCACGCGCCGGAATGAAGCGGCCAGGCGGCGAATGGCCTCGTCGCCCACAGAATGGCCAAACGAGTCGTTCAGGCGCTTGAAATAGTCCAGGTCTGCCAGTACCAAAACGGCGGGCTCGCCATGGCGCTGGAAACGCGCGAACTCCGAGCGCACCAGTTGCTCCCAGTGCATCCGGTTGTAGAGGCCCGAGAGGCCGTCATGTTGGCTGATGCGCTCGAGTTCGTAGCGCTTCTTGTTGAGCGAACGGATCGCAGTGAACGCCACGTACCCCACCGCCACCGGCTGAAAAACAAGGAGCGGCACACAGAAAACAATCGTCATCAAACTGGTTTGCGGCGCAAAGCGAAAACCGTAAATCAGCACGCCGACCGCGATGCCCACCGCCAGCAGCACCAGGCCCCGAAAAGCCAGTGCCCAACCGCCACCGGCCATGCTGTTCATGCTGGTCATCACCACAGCCAGAATGCAGGGCAACAGGCTGAACTCCATCGGAACCAGCCAAACACCGATCAAAAACTGGTCGATCATCAGGTTTAACCGCTCAATGTCGCGCGGGTTGCTCGAGCGCCGCGCCAAACGCCATGCTATGGGCGGCCAGGCGGCGCAATACAGTGTGGGCCCGAGCCAAACCCAGAACGACACATCCTTTTGCAGCATGACGCCGGCAAACATGATGAAGGCCCCGGCGAGACCGCCTGTGCGGGCAAAATAACTTCGCCGCGCAAACCCGAGGCGCGACTCGCGCACCGCATCCTGTGCATCGGCGCTCAGGTCAGACATGGCGGGCCCGGGTTTTCAACGCGATGCAACACTCAGTGCGGTAGTCGACATGCGTTTCAGTCTATCAGTCCGCCCTGCAAAAAACAGCCAAAAATGGCCGGTTGCAGAGATGAGGGTAATTTGTCACGTTATTTGCCACTTTGTTGCCCAAATTTGTGACGCCAATTTAGCGCGGCACGGTA
>JANMMR010000382.1:0-2653 GCA_031373455.1 Rhodoferax sp. | reverse complement strand
GCTTTGCCGATCTGGCCATGCAGCTTTTCACGGTCCTGGTCGGGTGTTGCCATGAAGACGCGCAAGGTGCCAGCGGGGTTGGACACCAGGATCGGTGCGGAGGCCGGCGCGGACGCAGGCACGGGCGCGGTTATTGCCGGGGCGTCAGCGCCTGAACCGAACAACAGGCCATCTTTGGACCGCAGGTACAACACCGGAGTCGCCCACTCGGGCTGTTTGCTTGAATAAAGAACCATGCGTCCCCACGCCATCGCGGCATCAACCGGGATACCCTGCGCGATGCGTTCGTAGAAGGTTTGCGCAAAGAGAATCGCCGCCTGATCGGAGATCGGAAATTGCATCGCCACGACGGCCGGAACCCGTTCGCGGATCAATGCGGTTGCAACACCTGCAAACGGGTGCGCGCCACTGCGCACACCGGTGCTGGCGGTCTTGCAGGCATTGAGAAACACCAGGCGCAGCGGTTCGGTGGCCAACCACATGGCGAACTCGTCGCCAGAGACTGGGTCTGGGTCACCATTTTCAAGCTCCAGCAGCAGCGTTCCCCCGGCACCGGCGTCAAAGTCGCCATGCCCCATGAAGTGGATCACGTGGTAGTCGAAGGCAGCCAGTTGCCTTTGGATATCGGCTCGCACCGGTCGCACGAAATCAACCTGGACACCCGGCAGGCGCGCCCAGTTCTGCTCGATGCCGGCCCGTTCGCCTTGCAGGTTCAGTGCGGCGCTGCCCTTTGGGTTTGACATCAGGGCCAGGATGCGCAGCGGCGCGCGAAAGGGCCGCGGGTCGGTCGGCCTTGGGGCGTCCAGCGAGCGCACCACCGGCGTATCGGGAGAGACCACCAGGGGGCGTTGTCCTTTGCGGCACATGAGCTCCCACGGCAAACTGGCCACCTGGGCCATGCCCGGAGCCTGCAAGTCCATCGACAGGCGGATGCGCACCCCCGTATCCGGGCTGTGCTGGGCCATGCTTTCGGTCGCCACCAGCACCACCTTGGCATCATCCTGAAACAGCGCCTCGAACAGCTCGACACCAAAATCAGTCGCAGTGCGGGTGTTTGCGGCTTTAAACACGCCCGAACTGGTCAAGGCAAGCGGGGCCGAGCCGATGTCGCGCGCGGTTTGGTCGACGCCGAAAACCACGCCCTGCAGATCGCCCAAGGTGAAAGGCAGTTTGAGCGTCGAACTGCCCTGGCCGCCCTGCTCCGAGGCGACCCGGACGTTGAACTTGCCATCGGTTCCAGGTGAAATGAAAACGGTAATGTCGAAATAGTTTTTCATAGGCTCCACTGCACTTCGCCAAGCGCCTTTTGGCCACTGGCCGAAGAAAAATAGTTCAGGTGGTGGCAGGCCAACTGCTTTCTCTGTGCTGCAAACTTGCGCGGCCCATCAACGCCCAAAATGCTTGGCACATCCACAGCGATATCGTTGGATTGCCCGGCAAACAGGGCATCAAACACAAAACTCTGCCCGGCCTTGGCCAGCATTCTGGCAAAGAAAGGGTCTGACGGCTCCCGGTAGGTGTTGACATCACCGGCCAGGATCGAATAACGCACGCCAGGGTCATCACTGGCGTTCAGTGTGGTGATGAAATCCGACGAGGGGTGCATTTGCTCCAGGGCCGGCGTGAGTTTTTTCGACCGGTTGAGCACCATCAACACAGCGCTGCTGAACGGGATAAGCGCTGGCATGTAGTTCATCGACAGGCCGGCCAATAGGCCCAGGATTCTGCGAGCGTCTTCAATTTTTCCGAAAGGCGAGCCCCGGTTGGGGGTGCCGCACATCACCAGATGGTCCACCCAGTGCTTGCCCCCTTCGCGCTCGATGAACCAGCGCGACACCAGGCCGCCCATCGAATGAGCCAAAAGGGTGAGCCGTTTTTCCCCACCGGCTGTGAACCCAAGCTCTGCCAACTGGGCCTGGAGCATTTGGGCCGTATGCATGATGGGTGTGCTGAGGTTTTCGTAGTCGTAGGCAAGCACCAGATCAAAAACCTTATCCAGGCCGCAGTCCTTGACACCCTGCGCCATGCCTTCGGTATCGCCAATGATGCCGTGCACCAGGAGCAGAATGTTTTTTGCAGCCGCTACCTTTTGCGCAACCCCGCCATCGTGGTGCTCCACGGCGCCGTCGGGGCGGAACTCGACCCAACGCAGCTGGTTGACACGGTTCTGCTTCAGGTAGGTCTTGAAGAAGTACAGCTTCAAGGCGCCGCCCAGACTGCGCCGCCCATCCTGCACCTGCGGGATATGGTCAACACGGATATGGGTGGTGCCCTCTTCGTCCAGGTACGGCTCACCCCCCAGCAAGACATGCTGGCCATCAAACACCAAGGGCAGGATGCCTTCGTCGGCATTCAACGGCACCCTGAGCTCGATCAGCAGCGGGTGCTCCTTCAAGCTGGCCGCATTCTGGATGTCTGTGAGCTCCAGCACGCTTTCGTTGTCGCCGCGCGTGCCGGCGAAGTTCACCATCTCAATTCCCTGGCGCTCAAAAGCCCGCCAGAAATCCGCACCGCCTGCGGCACTTCGGGCGCCTTGTTTCGCGGAAGCCATGCCCAGATTGGCCTTGACCGAAGGATGCGCCTTGATGGTGATTTTCCCGCCAGCCAGTGCCGAGTCCAGCGTGCCCACCTGATCCAGGCGCCGCAGCACCTT
>JANMMR010000043.1:0-4449 GCA_031373455.1 Rhodoferax sp. | reverse complement strand
TCGGTTTGTTTTTGCCAAGCGTTGGCGACGCACAGCCCGTCTGCATCGATGAAGCCGAGCGCGCGGCACGCCACCTTTGCCGCGCGAAAGGCCGGGTGGGCGTGCAAGGATTGGGGGCTGCCAAAGAGCGGGCGAAAGTTGTCAACCGGAAGGGCCAAGGCGGCGCGATGCGCCTGCACGATGGCGTCTGACATTTCTGGTACGTCGGGCTCAACAGGCGAATTCATGGGAAGACTTTCACGACTGGTGCCAAAACGGCGTTCCCAGCACTGGCGTGCTGGCTTGGGCGGCTTCCTGCGCGACCATGGCCCCGGAGAGAAAGGCGGAACGCCCCGCCTGCACGGCGTCGGCAAAAGCGCCCGCCATGACGACCGGGTCTTGCGCCAGCGCCACTGCGGTGTTCAGCAGCACAGCGTCGAAGCCCCATTCCATCACCTGGCAGGCGTGTGAGGGCAGGCCCAGGCCGGCGTCCACGATCATCGGCACGTTCAGCCGCTCACGCAGCAGGCGCATGGCGTAAGGGTTGACGGGGCCCTTGCCGGTGCCAATCGGCGCGGCCCAGGGCATCACGGCTTCGCAGCCCACGTCAACCAGGCGCTGGCACAGCACCAGGTCCTCGGTGCAATACGGCAAAACCTTGAAGCCGTCTTTGAGAAGGCGGCTGGCAGCGTCGACCAGGTTCAGGGTGTCGGGCTGCAAGGTGTAGTCGTCCCCGATGAGTTCCAGCTTGATCCATGGCGTCTGAAACACCTCCCGCGCCATGTGGGCCGTGGTGATGACCTCCTGCACGCTGTGGCAACCGGCGGTATTGGGCAACACCGGCACACCCGTGCGGCCCAGCAGGTCCCAAAATTCGTTGCCGGTTCCGCCCGTGCCGCCCGAACCGCCGGGGAGAGTCGACGAGGCACCGTTAGTGAGGTTTTGCCGGCGTAGAGAAGCTGTCAACATGGCCGGTTTTGCGCGTTGGACGGCGGCTTCCAGCACGCTCGGCGATGGGTAACGCGAAGTACCCAACAACAAACGGCTGTTAAATGTCTGGCCGTACAAATGCAAGGGGTCCGCAGCGGGCAGGTTTGGCATATTTAGGGCAAAGGATTGGCGATGGCGGGAATTAACCGCCCGTCACGGGGCGGATGATTTCAATCTTGTCGTTGTCGTGCAGGGCCGTTTTTTCATGTTGGCCACTGGGTATGAATTGCAGGTTAACGGCAGCGGCAAAGGGCGGCACAGCCTGTACCAGGCGCACGGCATCTGCCAGGCTTGCACCGGGCGGCAATTCGAACGAAGCGTTGTTGATCAAGACGATCACACCCTATCTCCCAACGCCAATGAAAACTCCCCTGCAAGGGTAGATGCGCCCGATTTGACCAATTGCATAACTACGTCGAGCAAAGCCGGCGCAATCAGGAAGCCGTGCCGGTACAAGCCGTTGATCTGCCAACTTCCCGGCGCTACCTGGCGCACGGTGGGCAGGTTGTCGGGCAGGGCTGGGCGGCACTGGCTGCTGATTTCCAGAATGCGTGCTTCGGCGAAACCGCTGTGCAGCGAGTATGCGGCGCTGAGCAGTTCCAACGTGGAGCGCACGCTGGCGGCAGACATGTCATCGGACTCGATTTCAGTGGCGCCAATCACGAAGACGTGATCCGGCTTGGGTGCAACATACAACGGGTACCGCGGGTGGATCAACCGCACCGGGCGCTTCAATTCCACTTCCGGCGCGTGCACACGGATGACTTCGCCGCGCACGCCTCGCAAGCCGGGGATCTGGGGGCGGGCGCCCAGGCCGCGGCAGTCAAAAAGCCCCAAAACATCGCCCTGCGGCGCAATCAAAAAATCCTTGGGTTCGCGCGGCGAGTTCCAGTGAATTGCCACCTTCAGCACGGCCAGGCGGGCCAGGAGCGCATTGAGCAGTGCGCGGTTGTCCAGCTGGCCTTCGCCCGGCAGATGCAATCCCTGGGCAAAACGGAGGCCGAGTGCGGGCTCCAACTGCTGGATTTGGGCGGCACTCAAGGTCTGGGCGGCGGCGAGCCCGTCCACCTGCTTCCAACTGGCTTCCATTTGACGTGAAAAACGTGCAGCCTCAAAAGCGTCTTGCCGGTGCCAAACAATCAAGGTGCCTTCCTGCTGAAAGAAAACCGGCTCGGGCAATCGGCAGAGGAGCTCGGGCCAGCGTTTCAGCCCATATTGACCCATTTTCACAATCGGCAACTCGCTGATGGCAGATTCGGCCAGCGGGGCCAGCATGGCGGCTGCCACACGCGCGGCTGACAAGTTGCCGTCGGGGCTTCCGGCGTCGTACAGGCTGACGCGGTGGCCTTCCTCTGCCAATGCGCAGGCCAGCAGGCGCCCCATGAGGCCGGCGCCCAAAACCACATGGTGGGGTTTTGGGGTCGTCATTGCACCGATAATTTTCTGCATGACCGACCCCTCACACGCATCCCCTCACTATCCCCGCGTTTTGTCGATCGCCGGCTCCGACAGTGGTGGCGGTGCCGGCATCCAGGCCGACCTGAAAACCTTTTCCGCGCTGGGTTGTTATGGCATGACAGCGGTGACCGCCATCACGGCGCAAAACACCGTGGGCGTGCGGGCGATTCACGGCATTCCGCCCGACGTCTTGAAAGCGCAAATCGAAGCGGTGGTCGAAGACATCGGTGTTGACGCCGTCAAGATCGGCATGCTGCATTCGCCCGAGCTGGTTCAGGTGGTGGCCTGGGCCATTGACCGCTACAGCCTGAAAAACGTGGTGCTCGACCCGGTGATGGTCGCCACCAGCGGCGACACGCTGGTGGGGCAGGACACCGTGCAGGTTCTGGTGCGGGAGTTGTTCCCCCGCGCGATGGTGGTGACGCCCAATCTTGACGAAGCGGCGCTGCTGCTCAAACGCGGCATCGCACAAATTGCCGACCTTGACACCGCCGCCAACGACCTGCTGGCGCTGGGCGCCAAAGCGGTGCTGCTCAAGGGCGGTCACCTGGCGGGCGACGACGTGGTTGACGTGTTGGCGCACCCCGGCAGCGCGCACATTCGCCTTCAATCGCGGCGCATTGAAAGCCGCAACGTGCATGGAACCGGCTGCACGTTGTCGTCGGCGATCGCCGCGCACCTGGCGCTGGGCCACGAGCTTCAAAGTGCCGTCCGACTCGCACGGGCGTATATTTTGCAGGCCATTGCGGCCGGTGCGAAGGTGCACACCGGGCGAGGTTCCGGGCCGCTGAACCATGGTCATGCGCCAGTCGCCATGAAAATCCTGGGCGTTGCCTGAAGCGTCAGGCCAATTTGGGCCGGGTGGCCCAGGCCAGCAGCAAGGTAAACGCCAAAGTCGGCAAAGCCGAACCCAACTGCGGCGCCCACTTGGCCAGCGCGTGGTACAGAACGATTCCGGCGATCCACAACACAGCCGCAGACACATTGATTTTCCTGGTAGGCACCGGCTGCGGCGCAGCACCCGGGCTGGCCTTCTGCAGGGCCATGCGCCCCAGAATGACACCATACAGTGGAACAAAAACCGAGCTGAGCATCAACAAGAAGGGCTCAATGCTGTGCATCGGCAAAAACAGCGCCAGCACGGCGCACAACACCGCCACCGCAATGCCCCATTGCCGGATGCTCCACTGCGCAAAAAGGCTGTGGCTGTTCACCGCGCCGGAATACACGTCGCCATAAGCATTGTCGATTTCGTCAAACAGGATCAGGCCCAGCGCCAGCAAGCCGCCTTGCGCAAGCAACAATGCGGTTACCAGGTCGGTGCCCGGCGTTGCCACCGTGACCACCATCACGCCCAGCGCATAACACCAGATGTTGGCCAGCGCGTAGCCGATCCAGGTGCCGCTCATGGCGGATTTGCCGTCTTTGCCGTGGCGGGCATAGTCGGCAATCAAAGGCAGCCAGGAAACCGGCATGGCGATCACCAGGTCCATGGCCGAAAGAAGTCCCATGCCGCCTTTGCCGGGGTTGTTCCAAAAGGCGTCAAAACCTTTGGCAGCAATTTGCCCGCCAAATTGCATCGTCAACCAAACCAGCGAGATCACCACCAGCGGCAAGGCGAATTTGCCAATCAGTTTGCGCACCGTCGTGAGCATGGACGCGGCAATCAAGGCGCACAACACCGCGCCCCAGATGGCCGTCGTGGCCACGATCCCGCCGAAGCTGCTCAAATCCAGCCCGAGGGATTGTTTGGCAATGGCGGCAGTGCCGTCGCGCATCACGACCAGCTCAAACGTGGTCCAACCCACGAGTTGCACGATGTTCAGGACGATCGGCAATTTGGCGAACAAGCTGCCGTAGGTGCTGTCCATCAGGCCGGCGCTGGTCAGGCCGGTGTCGCAGCCCAGTTTGGCCGTCCAGGCCAGCAAGCCAGCGCCGATCACCGAACCCAAAACGATCGCCAGCAAGGCATCGCGCGGGCCCACGGCGGGCACCAGGTAAGCGCCGACCTGCATGACCAAG
>JANMMR010000002.1:0-37495 GCA_031373455.1 Rhodoferax sp. | reverse complement strand
GAGTTGCCCGAACCGCCGCCGCGATGGAGTCGCCCATGCCGGGGTGGCCGGCGTCTTCCACGTGAAACGGCAGGCCGCTGGACCGGACAGCGTCGATCACATGCTGCAGCACCGGTTTGCCGGCCAGCAGCGCTTTTAACTTGTGTGTCTGCCCGCCAGACGCCAAAAAGCGCTCGCCCCGGCCGGAAGCCAGAACGAGCGCTGTAGGGAGAGGCTGGGTCAAGCCGCTTTTTTAAGGCTTTGCTTGACCCAACGGGTCAGGCCGACTTGATCGCGTCTGCCGTGATCGGCAGGCTGCGCACGCGTTTGCCGGTGAGCTTGGCCACCGCGTTGGCGATGGCGGGCACCGTGACGGCCACGCTGGGCTCGCCAATGCCACCAGGCTTCTCGGTGCTGGTGACCAAAATCACGTCCATCGGCGGCACTTCGCTCATGCGCGGCAGCTGGAAAGCACCGTTGAAATTGGTCTGCTGCACGCGGCCCTTGTCGACCGTGATGTTCTGCATAGTCGCCATGCCCAGGCCAAATACCGCGCCTGACGTAACCTGTGCTTCCACCGTGTCGGGGTTCACCATGCGGCCCACGTCGGCAGCCAAGGTGATCTTGTGCACCTTGACCGAGCCGTCGGAGTTCAGGCTCACTTCGGCCACGGCGGCGAGGTAGGAGTCGTAACCTTCCATCAGTGCCACACCGCGGGCGCGCCCAGCCGCTGGTGCGGTGGACCAGCCTGCCTTGTCGGCGGCCAGCTTGAGCACATTGGCGTAACGCGGCCCTTTGGAGAGCATCGACATGCGGTATTCGACCGGGTCCTTGCCCGCCTTCAAAGCCAGCTCGTCAATGAAGCTCTCGTTGGCGAACACATTGACGGCGTGGCTCACGGAACGCAGGTAACCCACGCGCAGGCCGGCGTCGTGTTTGACAACGTCATGCTTGGTGGCGGGAATTTCGTAACCGGCAATGGCGGCTTCGGTCATCAGCGGGTCTTGCACCGGCGCGGGCAGGCCAAACACACGGCCGGTGATCGACTGGCCGGTGTGGCGGAAGGTCATGGCCGTTGGTTTGCCATCGTCGCCGATTGAGGCTGCAATGGTGTGGAACGCCAAGGGGCGATAAATGTCGTGCGTCATGTCGTCTTCACGCGACCACACGAGCTTGACCGGCTTGCCCGGCACGGCTTTGGCAATCAGCGCCGCCTGCACGATGAAGTCGATGTCGATGCGACGGCCAAAACCGCCACCGAGGAAGGTGGTCTTGACGGACACGTCTTCGGTCTTGATGCCGACCGCTTTGCCAATGGCCGATTGCGCCGCGTCTTGCCATTGCGTGGGGCCAATGAGGGCCATCTTGCCGTCTTTGAACCAGGCCGTGAAGTTCATCGGCTCCAGCGGCGAGTGCGACACGTTCTGGCTCACATACTCAGCGCGCACCACGTTTTGCGAAGCGCCGATGACGGCGTCTGCATCACCCACGGCCTTCAAGGGCAGTGCCGTGCCGGTCTTGGACGCAGCGCGCGTGCCTTCGTACATGGCGGCCGTGTTGACATTGGCGCCCGCGCCTTCGTCCCACGTGACGGCCAGGGCCTTGCGCGCCTGGTTGGCACGCCACCAGGTGTTGGCCACCACGGCCACACCATCGGGGATCTGGATCACGTCGATCACGCCGGGCATCGATTTGGCTTTGGCCGAATCCACCGACTTGACCGTGCCGCCAATCACCGGGCACTGCTCGAGCGAGGCATACACCATGCCGGGCAGCTTCACGTCGATGCCGAACTCCGCCGTACCGTTGGTTTTGGCCGGTGTGTCCAGGCGGCGCGTGGCCTTGCCCACAATGGTGAAATCTTTCGGGTCCTTGATGGGTGGCTTCTCGGGCACCGGCAGTTTGGAGGCAGCAGCGGCGAGCTGGCCATAGGTGGCTTTTTGCCCTTTGGGGCCAACCACGGTGCCGTTAACGGCCTTGAGTGTGCTGCGGTCGACTTTCCATTTGTCGGCTGCGGCGCTGATCAGCATCTCGCGCACTTGCGCGCCGCCTACGCGGAGTTTCTCCCACGCGTCACGCACCGAGGTGGAGCCACCGGTAAGCTGCGGGCCGCCAACCAGCGGGTTGCCGTAAACCTTGGCATCCGGCGGGGCGATCGCCACTTTCATTTTGCGGAAATCAACGTTGAGCTCTTCGGCGATCAACATCGGCAGCGCGGTGTAGACGCCCTGGCCCATTTCGGAGCGTGCCGAGATCAGGGTGATGGTGTTGTCATCTGCGATGTGGACCCAGGCATTGGGTGTGTGAACCGTGCCGGCAGCCAGCGCGCTCTTGAATGGCAGGGCAAAACCCATCAGCAGGCCGCCGCCGCCAATGGCGGACGTTTTCAGGAACCCGCGGCGCGAGGCTTTGAGGCCTTTGGGTGCAATGTCTGCCGCTTCGATGGCGGTGGTTTCAATTTTGGTGAATGAAGTCATGTGTGTGTGCTCCTCAGGCTTTGCGCATGGAAGAAGCCGCGTCCTTGATGGCTGCGCGGATGCGGGGGTAGGTGCCACAGCGGCAGATGTTGCCGGACATGGCGGCGTCGATGTCGGCGTCGCTCGGGTTTTTGTTGGTTGACAACAAGGCCGCAGCGCTCATCAACTGGCCGCTCTGGCAATAGCCGCACTGCGGCACGTCGTGCTTGATCCACGCCATCTGCAGCGGGTGCGAGTTGTTTTTGGAGAGGCTTTCGATCGTCGCGACCTTTTTGCCGCCGACCGTGTTCACGGGCGTCTGGCAGGAGCGCACGGCTTGCCCGTTCACGTGAACGGTGCAGGCGCCACACAACGCCGCGCCGCAGCCAAATTTGGTACCGGTGAGGCCCAGCTCATCGCGGATCACCCACAACAGCGGGGTGTCGGGTTCGGCCTTGGCGGCAACCGCCTTGCCGTTGATTTGAAAATTGACGCTCATCTTGAAGTCTCCGGTTGAAATGTGGCGATATGGCCGACTTGCTCTTTTGTCCGCCGTAGAGCCTAGTTCAAGATGTTCCGAACCGTATCCGGGAAAGCCCTTGTATGCATCTGGAATTCGCAATTTGAAACAATGTCGGCACGCTCGCGGCCCGCATGTACGACCCACAGGTGCGGCCATTTGCGCCTGCCTATACTGGCGGCCATGTCCTTGACGTCTGACCAGCTTGCCGCATTGAGAAAAAGCTACGAACGCGCCGAGCTGGACGAGTCCGCCTCGCTGGCCCGCCCGCAAGACCAGTTTTCGCGCTGGCTGGAAGAAGCCATTGCCGCGCAGGTGCCCGAGCCCAACGCCATGACATTGGCCACGGTGGGCGACAACGGCCGCCCCTCCACACGCATCCAGCTCATCAAGGGCCTTGACGATCAAGCCGGCCAATGCGGCATCGTCTGGTACACCAACTACCAAAGCCGCAAGGGCCGCGAGCTGGCGCACAACGCTTTCGCCGCGTTGCAATTCCACTGGGTCGAGCTTGAACGCGTGGTGCGCATAGAAGGGCGGGTGGAGAAGGTGAGCGCCGAGGTGAGCGACGCGTATTTCAAAACCCGCCCGCTGGATTCGCGCATTGGCGCCTGGGCGTCTCCGCAAAGCGAGGTCATCAGCAGCCGTGCGGTGCTGGTGGCCAACGCCGCCAAATATGCCGCGAAATTCGCCTTGAACCCACCACGCCCACCGCACTGGGGCGGCTACCGGCTGGTACCCGACCAATGGGAATTCTGGCAGGGCCGAAAAAGCCGCCTGCACGACCGGCTGCGCTACCGGCTGGATGACACGGGCGCTTGGGTGCGTGAGCGGCTGGCGCCCTGAGGAACGCGACGGTTGCCGTCGCGGTCGCGTCATCGCTATCGCCATCGCCATCGCCATCGCCATCGCCGATGGCCATACCCATATTGGGTATTATTCCTCCGTAATAATAGTAATTTACATAATTTATGTTTATATTTGACTATATTTTATTCAATTTATAGTTAAAATATATAGCAATTTATTTAACAAATGCGTGACTTAATATCCATTTTTTTTGACTAATGTATTGTTAAATTTTGTATTTCAATAATTTGAATTTCAAGTTTCACCACCCTGAGTTGCGCGTGCAGACGTTCCACGCAGCTTGCGAGAAACGACTTTCTCCACCCATCCAAAGGCCTTTCAACGGCGAATGGAGCCTTGTCTGGATGTAAGTTTTGACTCGAAACACGGGTAATTTGAAACCGTTTAGTTTTTTTATAGACTTTACAGTCCGTTACTGACTAATCGGTATAGAATTCGCCTACGCCCATTTTGGCGTTGACCCAGGGCTTGGCCCAAGGGTCTCTTTGCTTCATTGGAGAAACTCATGAAAAAGGCAATTCTTGCTTCCGTTCTGACACTCGGCATGGCCGTTGGCGCCCAAGCCAAAGACATCGTCGACACCGCCGTTTCAGCCGGCAATTTCAAAACGCTGGCCGCGGCGCTCACCGCTGCAGGGCTGATCGACACGCTCAAAGGCCCGGGCCCGTTCACTGTGTTTGCACCTACTGACGCGGCGTTTGCCAAGATCCCCAAAGCCGATCTGGACGCGCTTTTGAAAGACAAGGCGAAATTGACCGCCGTGTTGACCTACCACGTGGTCCCCGGCAAGGTGATGGCCGCCGACGTGAAAGCCGGCAATGTCAAAACCGTGCAGGGCTCCGACCTGAGCATCACCACGGCCGGTGGCGTGATGGTGAACAACGCCAAAGTGGTGAGCACCGACATCGCCGCCGACAATGGCGTGATCCATGTGATCGACACAGTGGTGATTCCCAAGTCCTGAAGGCCAAAACCCTTGGGCTTTGGGCTCTGAATTCTTAAAGACCCTAAAGGCCTTAAAAACCTTCTAGTCCTTAGAGCCCTTCAAGCCCTGAACCCTCCTTCGCCTGTGCGCCACCCGCGCGTCAGGTGAAGGAGGGTTTTCTTTTTTCGATGAAGGCCATTACGGCTTCCTTGTGGTCCGCCGTTTTGTGGGCGATGGCCTGGTAACCGGCTGACAATTCCAGGAGCGACTCGAGGCTGGCGCGCTCCCCTTCTCGCAGCAGGCGTTTGGTCATGCGCAACACGCCGCCCGGGTTGGCGGCGATTTTGTTGGCAAGTTTTTGCGCTTCGGCCATCAACTCGCCCGCCGGCACCACGCGCGAAACAAGCCCGCATGCCAAGGCTTCTGCAGCCGTGAGCGATTCGCCCGTGAAAGCCATTTCGGCAGCTTTGGATTTGCCAACAATGCGCGGCAACAGCCAGGCGCCGCCGTCGCCCGGGATGATGCCCACACGCACGAAACTCTCGGCGAAGGTGGCCGTGTCCGCCGCGATGCGGATGTCGCACATGCAGGTCAAATCCATGCCTGCGCCAATCGCCGCGCCATTGACGGCGCAAATCACCGGCACGTCCAGGTTGTACAACGCCTTGGGCAGGCGCTGGATGCCGTTGCGGTATTCCTCGCGGATCAACTCGGGCGAAATGTCCTGCTCGAAGAAGCGCTTCATGTCTTTCACGTTGCCGCCCGATGAGAACACCGGCCCTTCGCCCGTGAGGATCACCACACGCACGCTGGCGTCCAGCGCGATGGCAGCGCAGGTATCTACAAATTCCTGCACCGCTGTGTTGCCGGTCAAGGCGTTGCGCGTCTCGGGCTGGCTCATGGTGAGGGTGAGGATGACGCCGTTGCGCGAGGATTTTAAAAATTGGCCCATGGTGTTGGTTTCGGTTGTGTGGTTGGGTGCTTGGATGAATGTTTTCAGGGCGTTGCCGGGCTTGGGTCAGTTGCCTGGCGCAGCAGGTCCAGCACCGCACCATCGTGCTGGTGCACCAGCGCCGCGCCAATGTCACGGTGCCAATAGGATTCAGCCCCTGCGGTCTGCCGCCAGGTGTGCAGGCGGCGCGTGAACAGTTGCAGGTCAAAGGCCTCGGTGAAACCGATGGCGCCGTGGATCGAGTGCGCCAGGTCTGCCACCACCACGGCCGCTTCGCTGGCGCGCGCCTTGGCGATGCCGGCGCGCAGGCGCTGCGGCATGAAGGCTGGAGCGGCGGGAGTTGAGGCCAGAGCCACGCCCGAGCAACCGATTTGCGCTGCCATGTGGGCCGCCAGGCTGTGCTCGGCCATCTGTGCCAGCTGGTGCTGGATCGCCTGGAACTTGCCCAGCGCACGGCCGAACTGCTGGCGCTCATTGGCGTACTGCAGCGTCATCTCCAGCACGCGCTGCAAGGCGCCGGCCATTTGCGCGGCAAGCACGGCAGCCTGCATCACGCGGACATCTGGCGGCTCGGTGCTTTCAACGTTTGGATCGGTCGCCTTCACCCATTCAAGCCCGACACAGGCATTGGGCCACTCGATGCCGCGTTGCGCCGCCCAGGCCCGCAGGAGCATGGTTTCAGCCAGCGGCAGTGGCACCACAAACCGGCCACACAACTCAAACAGGGGGAAGGCCTGCGCCAGTGACAATCCCGCACCGCCCAGGGCTTCGGGAACCATGGCGTTGGCAAAACCCGAGGCGTCCAGGGCCTGCCACAGGTCTTGAGCGGCTTGGGGCGAGTCGCCGCGTTCAACCGCCCGCACCACGGCCGGTGTGCAATGCGCCGCCAGCAGGTCATGCAGCGCCTTGGCGAAGAGGTCGTCGATGGATCCGGGGTTCACGGTTGCGGCCTTCATTGCACGTGTATCAGCGCAGCCCCAGCCCGCGCGCGATCATGCCGCGCAGGATGTCGCGCGTGCCGCCGCGCAGCGAGAACGATGGTGCCACCTGGGTCACATAGGTCAATGCCTGAAGCAATTCCAGCGGGATGTCGGGTGCCGTGTCAGGTGTGGTGCCGGGTGAGGACCGCGAGAACAGGTCGTCGGCGATCGCTGTGGGCATGAGTTGCTCCAGCGTCACACCGAGGTCTTTGACCAGCGCCGCTTCCACCACCGGGCTTTGGCCTTGCACAATTTTTTCGGTCACCGCGATGGAGAGCGCGCGCAGCGGCGCCAGCTGGCTGAGGAGTTTGCCCGCGAGTTGCGCGGATTCGGGCGACTGGCCCCTGGCGGTGCGGATGTACGCCAGCCACTCATCGAACAGCACCATGCTGGAGTAAATGCGCTCCGGCCCGCTGCGCTCGTAGGCGAGTTCGGCGGTGACCTGCGCCCAGCCGCCGCCCTCGGCGCCAATCAGCGCATCGTGCCGGAGGGCCACGTTTTCAAAAAACACCTCGCAAAACTGGCTGTCGCCCGTCAAATCGCGGATCGGGCGCACGGTAACGCCGGGCAAGGAGAGATCGACGATGAGCTGCGAGAGACCTTTTTGACGGTCTGCCGCCTCGCCCGAGGTGCGCACGAGCGCGATCATGTGGTGGCAGTTGGCGGCATTGCTGGTCCAGATTTTCTGGCCATTGAGCTGCCAGCCGCTCACGCCATTGGCCGTGGTTGGGGTGGCACGGCTTTTGACGCTGGCCAGGTCAGAGCCCGAATTAGGCTCACTCATGCCGATGCAAAAAAATGATTCGCCGCGGCAAATGGGCGGCAGGTAAAACCGCTTTTGCGCCTCGGTGCCGTATTTCAGAATCAGGGGCGCGCTTTGGCGGTCTGCGATCCAGTGCGAGCCCACGGGGGCGCCCGCGTTGAGGAACTCCTCCACCAGCACATACCGCGCAAACGCGCTGCGCCCGCCGCCGCCGTATTCACGCGGCAAGGTGATACCGAGCCAGCCGCGCTGGCCCAGCGCACGGCTGAAGGCCGCGTCGTAACCCATCCAGGACTTCGCCCGCACGTGGGCCGGAACGCCACGCAATGCCTCGCGCAAAAATGCCCGCACCGGCGCACGCAGGGCTTCGTCTTCGGGCGGGATGGCAGTTTTATGTAACGTGTTGAGCATGGGTTGGGGCTTATTTAAGCACGGCCGCCAACGCCATCACCAGCGGCACGGAGGCCAGCGCCAAGCTTGCAGAAACCGCCACGCTGGCCGTGACCAGCGTTTGCGCCACGTTGTAACGCTGGGCAAACAGAAAGGCATTGGCGCCAATCGGCATGGCCGCCGCGACTACCATCACCGTCAAGGTCTGGCCCGACAATCCCCAGGCCCAACCGGAGGCCGTCACCAGGAGCGGCAGCAGCACGTTTTTGAGCAGCGTCAAGCCCAGCGCAGGGCGCATCAGCTCGCCCACCCGCGCGCCAAACAGCGTTACGCCAACCAGCATCAGCGCCACGGGGGCCATCGCGCCGGCCAGCAGTTTCAAGGTGTTGTCCAGCACCACCGGCAGGTCCAGACCGGTCTGCGCAAAGGCCAGGCCCAGCAGCGTGGGCAAAGTCGCCGGGTTGATGATGCCGTTTTTGACGGCCACAGCGATGGTCACCATCAAGCGCCTGGCGCCACCGGCTGCGTGGGCCGGCTGTTCGCGTGCCACGGCGAGCTCAAACACCACGGTGGTGAGCGTCAGCAGGATCAGCGCGTGCACCGCGACGATGGTGAAGAGCGTCACCAGGGCCGCTTCACCATAGGCCAGGCCGATCAACGGTATACCTATCGCCACGGTGTTGCCGAACGTGGCCGAAATAGCCATTGCGGCCGCCCGGCCTGTGCCGCGCCCGATCCACACCACGGCCCCAAACAGCGCAACCGCCGCCGTGAAATAGGCGGCAATTGGCAGCAGGTTGAGGCTCTCCAGGTGCACGCGGCTCATGGCGCGGAACATCAGCGCCGGCGTGAGCACCAGAAACAGCAGGGTTGAGATGTCTTTGACAGATTCGGGGCGCAGCCACCCCGCCCGCGCGGCGACAAAACCGGTGGTGATCAACAGGATGACGGGGATCAGCGACGCCAGGACAGGCGTGAAGGTCGGCAGGTTCATAGGGCGGCGGCGATCGCCCAGTCTACCAACCCGCTGAGGCACCCTTCAATGTCGCCGTGCCCCCTTGCTTGCTAGAAATTCACCTGCAGGCCGACTTTGGCGGTGCGTCCTGGCAACGGCGATTTGCCCGGCGCCGTTTGGGTGAGGATTGATGTGGCGGAATATGCCAACACATCGCCCAAGTTGCCGATGCGTGCAAACCAGAAGTAGCTGGCCCGACCCACCGTTTGCCGGTAACTGGCCGCGAGGTTCAGCAGCGAGTAAACGCTCGTTGTTGGTTGACCCGGCGCCACCTGCCCTTGCGCCGCCACGTGGTTGACACCCAACCGCACGCCCCAAGGCCCTCGCGCCCAGACCAAGGCGGCACCTACACGCAGTGGGGCGATGCGGGGCAGGTTCTGGCCGGTGGCCGTGTTGATGGCGCGCACCCAGTCGCCACTGACTTCCAGGTCAAGCGTTTGCCCGCTATCCAGCAGGCGGACATTGCCACTCAGTTCCAGCCCGGTGAAGCGTGCCGGAACCTGGGCATACGCAAACTCGGGCAGGATGCCCGCTGTGCCGCCGGATTCGGCGGAGGTGTTGTCACTGTTGCCAGAGTCCGTCACGCCGACGCCACCGGCGCCATTGCCGTCGCTGTCACGCAGCACACCCGTCGCGTCCAGTGCAATGAAGTTGCTGAACTGGTTGACAAATGCACTCAGGCCAAAACGGTTGGCACCGTTCTTCCATGTCACACCAATATCGAGATTGCTGGATCGCTCCTTGGTGAAGCTGGCATTGCCCACTTCGTAAGCGCTGGTGGCAATGTGCGGGCCGTCGGCAAACAGTTCGTAGTCTTTGGGTGCACGTTCACTGTAGGCCAGGTTGGCCGTGATTTGCCAGGCCGGCGAGAGGTTCCACAAAGCGCCCATCGCAACACTGGCCGGATCGAAGCTGCGGCTGCCCGGCATAAACCGGGGCACCCGTGGACTGCCCATTGACGCCACGGTGACCGACTCCAGCCGCGCGCCAAAACTCAGCTTGCCCCATGGCCGAGGCAATTCTTCGTAGGCGAACAGTGCGCGTTGGTCGGTACGGCTGTAGGGCGCAAAGGCTTCTGTGCCGTCGGCCGAAAATTGTGAACTCTCGAACTGCGCGCCTATCACACCCTCGAGTGGCCCGAGCCGGGCATGGCGCGCCGTCAGACGCAAGTCGTTGCCGGCATTCCTGAACACTGTGCCGGCAACGCCCGCATCGAATTCCGTGTGTTCGTACTCGCTGCGGCTGAACTGGCCCTTGATGGATAGCAGCGGGCCGGCCAATCCCCTGACTTCACCTTCCAGCGCGTAGCGTTTCGACTTCATGCCGATCGTCACCGCGTCTTCGGCCACGGTCCCGTAGTTTGACGCGTAATCGCTGACCGACGCGCCCAGGTAGCCGCGGTCGAACAGCATCGATCCACCCAGTGCGCCACCGCGCGTCTGGGCCCCGGAATTGCAGATGGTGTTGCCCTGCACGGGTGAGCCCGACTTGCTGCAGGGCAGGGAAACCGGCACCGTCACGTCGCTGCTGGTGCGGTTGAAGGCATCGGCATGGATAGCCAAGCGCGCATTGCCAGCTTCCAGGGCTAAGGCGGCGCCACGTTCGGCATTGCCGTTGGTAAAACCCAGATCGGCCTTGCCGCCAACGCCGCCCTCTGCGCCAAACAGTGCGCCCCGTGGAATCCGGCTGTCGATCACGTTCACGGCGCCGCCGACGGCGCTGCCGCCGTACAACAGCGCGCCCGGCCCCCGCAACACTTCAACGCGCTCCATGCTGATGGGGTCGCTGGGCGCGGCGTGGTCGAAACTCAATCCCGAGGCGTCGACGCTGGCACCGCTGTTTTGTAGGATGCGGATGCGGTCGCCGTCAAGCCCTCGGATGATCGGCCGGCTCGCGTTGGGGCCAAAGTAGGTACTGCTGATGCCAGGTGTGCCGTCCAGCGTCTCACCTAGTGTGGTCTGCGAGCGCAACAACAGACGGGTGCCCGAGTACTGCGCGGCCGGCGCGATGGGGTCCGTGGCGCCCAGGGGGTTACCAGTGACGGTGATTTCTTTTAGCGTGGCAATGCCTTTATCCTGCCCGTGGGCTTGACTGCACAGACCCACAAGCACCGCAGTGCCCGCCGCAAGGCGTGCGAATGAATTTTTCATGGATACCTCGAAGAATCAAAATGAAATGCGAAGCCGCCCGCCGGCAAAACACCGGCAGGCAACACCTTGAGATCAGAATGTCAACGAAGCAGGGGTGGGCCACGCGCTTGGTGGAGCGCGTGCCAACGGGCTTTTGCCAGGCCCGCAAGAAGCACGAGTACGAAAGTTTGCAACACCAGCACCAGGGCAGGGGATGCGAAATCTGCGATGGCGTCGAAATGGCAGAGTTGGTCGTAGGCGCGGCAGTCGGAATCGCTCTCATGCCCTGCAAACAGCAACAAGAGGAAGCCGCGGCCAGTTTCGCTCTTCGCAGACCTGTATGGGGCTTTGCTCGTTGGTTCCGGATGGTCGCCGGCTACCTGGGATTCACCGGTGGCAATGGCGGTGGCGTCCGCGTGAACCACTCCATGCAATGCGCCCAGTGTTTGCACCAGCAGCAGCAAGAGTGCACAGGCGGCAACCCACGCCAGCCAACGGCGAGGCCGGCTGGCGCGCAGGCCCATCCGCATCCTGCTACTTGACACTCACCGCATCGGTGATGCGGTAATAGAGGCCATAGGGGTCGTCGCTCAACACGTTGAACTTGCCCTCTACCACGACAACTTCCATGGAATATTTCACCGGCGTTTTGGTCTTCACTTCAACCATGCTCTCCGGCCCGCCGGGTACGCAGAATCCGCAGGTGAGCGGCACTGAGCTCAGCAGGAAATGCTTTTGTTTGTCGCCCGGCTCCAGCGGCATCATGAAACCCTGAACGCGCTGGGTTTTCTGGTTCAGCGCCTGGATGGGCGCCGTGAACACCGGCAGCAGCTTGTTTTTTTCAGCCCGCGTCTTGACCTCGCTGAGCATTGACCACGGCAACACGTCATTGCGCTCCTGGATCGGGGCAAAGGGGCTGTTGGCGCCATGCACGCCCGGGCCGGTGCCGGCGGGCAGAGGCGAGGAAAGTTGCGCGCTGGCAGCAAGCGAACCCGAAGCCAAAGCCGCCGCGACTACAAGTGAAACCAGTTTCATGTGAAGCTCCTGTCTACCCGTATTGGACACCGTTGCGCGAAATCGTTCAATGCCCGTCGTTCAATGCCTGTCATTCAATGCTCGTGTTTCATGCCGCAATACTTGCCGATGGCAAGCCCTTTGCAGGCGGTCAGCAATTCCTTCAGGCACACGTCTTCCTTTTTTCCGGCTTCCAGGCATTTGGCCGCACCCTCGTGCGCCGCCGCCATCGCGCGGTGGCGGGCGATATCTTGCTGGGTTTCCTTGTCGCTGTGTTTCGGCTGGGCAACTGCAAACCCACACACCAAGGCAATGAGCACCCCTGCGGCTGTATTTTTGTTCACGATTGATCTGGCTCCACTTTATTTCAACAATTCAAACACACTGGCCCGGTAGGCGCCCATTGCTGGCGCCAACGCCGCAGCACCGGCCACAGCCACCGCCAGCAAGGGCACGCCCCACAACGAAGCCGGCCACGCCCAGCCGCCCAACAGCACCGACTGATCCAGCTGCAACATCCAGCCAAGCCAGGCGACCAGGCCTTGCCCGAACAAAATGCCCAGCACGGTGGCCAGCAAGGCCAGCCACAGGGCCTCACACAGCAGCAGTGACGCCAATTTTACCGGCGGCGCGCCCAACATGCGCAACAGCGCCAGGTCTGCCCGACGCTCGCGCACGGCGCCCCACAAGGCGATGAAGACACTCAGGGTCGCGGTCAGCAACAAAATGCCGGCAAGCGCCCGCATCACGTCAATGCCCACGCCCAACATCCGCAACAGGCGGGTGATTTCAATGGCCGGCGCGGCCGCCTGCATTTCGGTGGTGGTGTTGATGAAGCGGGGGAAGGTCACCGCCGCCAGCGGCGTTTTGTATTGAATCAAAGCCAGCGTCAGCTCACGCTCTTCCTGCATGATTTTTTTGTCGGCGTCGTCGTTGGCCGTGGCGTTTTCGTGCACTTGCCATACTGATTCGGTCGCCGTCAGGATCAGACGGTCCAGCACACCACCGGTGGCGGCCATCACGCCGCTCACGTTGTAGGGCGTGTTGCCATGCACCTGGCCACTGCTGCCCAGGCCATGGCTGCCTTCAAAGCGGTCACCGGGTTTCAGGCCGGTTTGCAAAGCCACTTGCGCCCCCACGACGGCCTGCATGGGCGCCGACCACCATGCGCCCGACGCCAGCGCAGCCTTGTAGTGGTTGGGGTAATCGAGCGTGGTGCCCACAATCCTAAAGCCTCTGAAGCTGTCGCCCAGACTGACGGGAATCACCCGGGCGACCTGCGGATGCTCACGCAAGGCCTCGACGGCCTTCAAGGGCACATTGCCCGAGGGCACGTCCAGGTGGAAGACCCCCGCCAGAATCAACTGCAACGGACTGCCCTTGGCGCCCACCACCACGTCGATGCCCGCAAGATCGCGTTCAAACGCCTTGTCTAGCTTGTCACCCATCAGCAGCAGGAAACTCATCGACGCCAGGCCCAGGCTCAACAGCAGCAGATTCAAGCCTGCGGCCAGCGGCTTGGACCACAGGTATTGCAATGCCAAAGCTATTGTTTTCATAGCTATTTATGCAATGAATCCGAGACTTGAGCGCTGTATTTTTGTTGAAGTTGCAGTGTCACGGCGCGTGGCATCGCCTGCACCACCCGCGCATCGTGGGTCGCCACCACCAGCGTCGCGTTGCTACTCCCGGCCACCTCGCGCAGCAATTTCAGCGCTGCGTGGGCCGATTCGTCATCCAGGCTGGCCGTGGGTTCGTCAGCGAATATGACTTGTGGGCGGCGCAACACGGCGCGGGCCAGCGCAACACGTTGCGCCTGTCCGCCCGACAGTTGCGACGGTTTGCGATGGCGAAGCTGGGCCACGTCCAGGGCCAACAGCGCCGCCTCTACCGCTGCGGCGTCGACGGGTAATCCGGCCGCGTAATACGCCAGTGCCAGGTTGCCATACACCGTCAATGCCGCACTGAGGTGAAGTTTTTGCGGCAGGAACCCAATGGCCCGGGCACGCCATGCATCGCCAGCTGCGGGATCCAGCCCGTTCAGGGGCTGGCCTGCCACGCTGATTTGCCCGCGCGACGGGCGCAACAACGCACCCGCCAGCGCCAGCCAGGTCGATTTGCCGCACCCCGACGGGCCGCGAACCAGCAACACGCCACCCTGTGGCACGTCAACGTCGGGGAATTGAATGTCTGGCCCGTCAGGGTAGCGGTAAGCAAGATCGGCGCTGTGGATCATCGGGACGGATTATTGACGCAATCGACTGACGAAATCCAACGGCACGATGCCCTTGCCAGTAAGATGCCGCGTCCACCCGATTGGAACTGCCATGGAAAGCATCACCGTATTGCGTCAGATCACCGATCTCCCGGGCCCACCGGGTTTGCCCATTGTCGGCAATGCCTTTCAGGTGTCGCGCGCGCAAATCCACCAGAACGTGGAACGCTGGGCATGCAAGTACGGGCCCCTGTTCCAGATGAAACTTGGCCCGCGCCGCTTGCTGGTGATCGCCGACCCCGAATTGCTGGCGGCCGTGATGAAGGATCGGCCGGAAGGCTTTCGGCGCAGCCCGCTGACGTCAAAAATCGGCAAGGAAATGGGACTGCCGCAGGGCGTCTTCAGTGCCGAAGGTGACTCCTGGCGGCAGCAGCGCCGCATGGTGATGGCCAGTTTTGCGCCGGGCCACGTGCGGGCCTACTTTCCGTCTTTGGTGAAGGTGACCTTGCGCCTGCGGGAGCGTTGGCAAAACGCCGCGCGGGCCAATGCGTCGATCAACCTGCAGGCGGACCTGATGCGTTTCACGGTTGACGCCATCGCGGGCCTGGCGTTTGGAAAAGACGTCAACACCTTGCAAGCGGGCGAAGACGTGATCCAGCGCCACCTGGACCAGATCCTGCCCGCTGTATCGACGCGTGCCCTGAGTCTGATTCCCTATTGGCGCTGGTTCAAACTGAAGAAAGACCGCCAGCTTGACAAGAGCGTCGTCGTCATCAACGCCATGCTCAAAGACTACGTTGCACAGGCCAGGAGCCGCCTGCAAAACGATCCAGAAGCGCGCGCAAAACCAAGCAACCTGCTCGAAGCCATGATCGTCGCCGCCGACCAGCCCGGCAGTGAACTCGGAGATGCCGAGTTGACCGGCAATGTTCTGACCATGTTGCTGGCCGGAGAGGACACCACCGCCAATACGCTGGCCTGGATGACCTCCTTGCTCATGCAGAACCCGGCCGCACTGCAGCGCCTGCAGCATGAGGTGCGCACACAGGCGCCCGATCCGGCCCGGTTCACCATGGAGTTGGTGGACAGCCTGGTGTACCTGGACGCGTGTTGTACCGAAACCATGCGCCTCAAACCCGTAGCGCCCTTCATTCCCCTGCAGGCGCTGCGTGACTCCCGGGTGGGCGATGTCGCGGTGCCCAAAGACGCGATGGTGTGGGGAGTACTTCGCCACAACAGCGTCAGCGAGCCCTGGTTTGCCGACCCCACGGCATTCAGGCCGGAGCGCTGGCTCCCCGACGCGCCGCAACCCCTGAGCAACGAGGCCAAACGCGCCTCGCTGCCGTTTGGGTCCGGCCCGCGCATGTGCCCGGGGCGTTACCTGGCCCTGCTCGAAATGAAAATGGCGATGGCCATGTTGCTGGCCAGTTTCGACATTGCCGAGGTAAGCACACCCGACAAGCTGCCGCCGCAGGAATTGATGGCCTTCACGATGAACCCGGTCGGCTTGTCTATGCGGCTGCGCGAACGCGCGCCCGCCTGAAGCGCACTCAGGTTTTGGCGGGCCGGCGATCTACGATTTGGCCAGACGGGCAAAGGTCTTGCGGAATTTCGCCACCTTGGGGCCCGCAACCGCCATGCAATAACCCTGCGTCGGATTGCGCTCGAAAAAATCCTGGTGGTAGTCTTCCGCCGGCCAGTAGTTCTTCAATGGCAGCACTTCTGTGACGATTTTCCGGCTGAAGAACCCGGCGTCCTTGCCGGTTTCGCGGATCAGGGCCAGCGCCTCTTCTTTTTGCGCCTCATCAGTGAAATAGATGCCGCTGCGGTATTGTGTGCCGTGGTCATTGCCCTGGTAGTTCAGGGTGGTGGGGTCGTGGATGACGAAGAAAATTTCAAGAATCTCGCGGGTGGTAATTTGCGCCGTGTCATATTCAAGCTTCACTACTTCGTTGTGCCCGGTGCTGCCTGTGCACACGTCTTCGTAACTTGGATTCACCACATGGCCGTTGCTGTAGCCGCTTTCCACGTCAGTAACACCCTTGACACCTTTGTACACCGCTTCCGTGCACCAAAAGCAGCCGCCACCCAAGACGATGGTTTGTGTCGATGAAGGCATGTTGGTTCTCCAAAACAGGGGCTTGCCCGAATGAGTCAATCGGGCCGCCCTGATCTTACAAGTGTCTGAAAATGAGAAAATGTGAATGAGGAAACGCCAAGGGTAACTCCGTAGGCCGGGCGTCCCGCGCCTCCGCTGATAATGCGCGACCAACTGGTTTACAGGCCAGACAAAACAAAACCGGGACAAGTCCATCACACCATGAGTTCACCCTCTGCCGAAGACTCCAAACCTTTGTTGAGCGTACGTGGTGTAACCGTCCGTTTCGGCGGCATTGTGGCGCTGGATTCTGTCAGCTTCGATGTCGCCAAAGGCGGTATCTGCGGCCTGATTGGTCCCAACGGCGCAGGCAAAACCACGCTGTTCAATTGCATGAGCCGCCTGTATTCATACCAGGCTGGCGACATCCTGTTTGAGGGGCAATCCATCACCAACACGCCGACGCACCAGGTTGCGGGCTTGGGCATGGGCCGCACATTCCAGAACCTGGCCATGTTCCAGACCATGCCGGTGCGCGAGAACATCATGGTCGGCGCGCATTCGCGTTCCAAATCGGGATTTGCCTCCAGCGCCCTGCGCCTGCCGCGCGTGCGTGCCGAAGAGTTGCGCTTGCAAAAACGCGCGGCTGACATCCTGGATTACCTGGACCTCTCACAACACGCGCACAAGCCCGTGCGAGACCTGCCGTTTGCCATTCAAAAACGTGTGGAACTCGGGCGCGCGCTGGCCGCCGACCCGAAGCTGTTGATGCTCGATGAACCCGCAGCCGGGCTGAACCACGAAGAGCTCGAAGACCTGGGCCGCATGATCAAGGACATCCGCGACCGCCTGCACATCACGGTCCTGCTGGTCGAGCACCATATGAGCCTGGTGATGGGGGTGTCCGACCACATCGTTGCGCTCAACTTTGGCAAGAAAATCGCCGAGGGCGACCCGGAGCACATCCAGAACAATGCCGACGTGATCGAGGCCTACCTTGGGAAACCCGCCGATGAGGGGAAAAACAAATGACCCGGCTGCTTGAAGTCAGCGGCCTGAATGCGGCCTACGGTGCGACCAAGGTGTTGCACGACATCAATTTTTCGCTTGAAACCGGGCACATCACGGCCATTCTCGGTGCCAATGGGGCCGGCAAAACCACCACACTGCGCTCGCTTTGCCAAACCGTCAAGACCACTGGAAGCATTGTGTTTGACGGCCAGCAACTCATCGGCAAATCGACCGAAAACATCGTGCGCATGGGAATCGCGCATGTGCCCGAAGGGCGCGGCACATTCACCGCCTTGTCTACCGAAGAAAACCTGCGGCTGGGCGCCTATGTGCGTAACGACAAGGCCGAGCTGGCGCTCGACATGGAAAAGGCGTTCACGCGTTTTCCGATCCTGAAACAGCGCCGCCACCAACAGGCTGGCACCTTGTCGGGCGGCGAACAACAAATGCTGGCCATCAGCCGGGCGCTGATGCTGCGGCCCAAATTGTTGCTGCTGGACGAGCCCTCGTTTGGCCTGGCCCCTTTGATCGTGGCCGAGATTTTCCGCATCATGCGCACCATCAACAAGGAAGACAAAGTGAGCATGCTGCTGGTGGAGCAAAACGCCAGCCTGGCGCTGGACCTGGCTGACCACGCCTATTTGCTGGAGACCGGCAAGGTCGCACTGTCTGGCCCGAGCGAGCAGATCAAAAACGACGAGTCCGTGCGCAAAGCGTACCTGGGCTACTGAACAAGGCATCACGACATGGAAGCCTTCCTCCACCAAATTTTCTCCGGCCTGGCCAACGGCTGCATTTACGGCTCTGTGGCACTGGCACTGGTGATGATTTACCAGTCCACCCATCACATCAATTTCGCCCAGGGCGAAATGGCCACCTTCAGCACTTTCATCGCCTGGGCTCTGGTGCAGGCAGGCTGGCCATACTGGGGCGCGTTTTTTGCCACCGTGGCTGTGTCGTTTGTCGGCGGCCTGGTGATCCAGCGCCTGATCCTGCGGCCAGTGGAGAAGGCCCCGGTGTTGACCAACGTGATCGTGTTCATCGGCCTGTTGCTCATCGTCAACGCCTTGTCGGGCTGGATCTTCGACCACACGCTCAAATCCTTCCCCAGCCCATTCCCCAAAGACAGCTGGATGGCCACCTCCTACTTCAGTGCCCACAATGTCGGCTCCGCCATGGTGCTGGTCGGCGTGTTGCTGGCCTTGTATGCCTTCTTTCGCTACACGCCGATTGGCCTGGCCATGCGTGCGGCTGCCCAAAACGCCGATTCAGCGCGGCTCGTGGGCATCCGCGTCAGCTGGATGTTGGGGCTTGGATGGGGACTTGCCGCAGCCATTGGTGCTGTGGCGGGCATGATGGTGGCACCGATTGTTTTTCTGGATCCCAACATGATGGCCGGCATCCTGCTTTACGGCTTTGCCGCCGCCTTGCTTGGCGGCATTGACAACCCCTGGGGCGCCGTGATCGGCGGATTGGTCGTGGGCGTCCTGGAGAATCTGCTGGGCGCCTACGTGATTGGCACCGAGCTGAAACTCACCGTGGCGCTGGTGTTGATCGTCGCCACCTTGACCCTCAAACCAGATGGCCTTTTTGGCAAACAAGTGGTGACACGGGTATGAACGCGATTCCAAACGCCAACGCCGGCGCGGTTGTGTCGCCCGCCGCCAGTTCCAGCACCGGTAAATGGGTGGGCCTGGCCGTGCTCGCGGTTGCCTTGCTGATCCTGCCCTTCCTGTTCAAGAACTACCGCGTGTTCCAGTTCAACCTGGTGCTGGTGTATGCCATCGCCATTCTGGGTTTGAACATCCTCACCGGTTTCAACGGCCAGATCTCGCTGGGGCACGGTGCGTTTTACGCGTTTGGCGCCTACACCGCGGCCATCCTCATGGACAAGACGGGCGTGCCCTATTGGGCGACGCTGCCCGCAGCCGGTGTGGTGTGTTTTGTGTTTGGTTACCTGATGGGCTTCCCGGCGCTGCGCCTGGCCGGCCACTATCTGGCGCTGGCCACCTTTGCCTTGGCCCTGGCGGTGCCGCAATTGCTCAAATACAAAAAAATCGAGGGTTTCACGGGCGGCGTGCAGGGCATTGTGTTGTCCAAACCGGTGCCGCCTTTTGAATTCAGCCTGTTTGGCCAGCCCCTGAGTCCGGACCGCTGGCTGTATTTCGTCTCGCTGTTCGCGGCGGTGGTAATGTTTGTCCTGGCTTACAACCTGCTGCATGGGCGCGTCGGGCGCGCCTTGATTGCCGTGCGTGACCACCCGATTGCAGCCACCGCCATGGGCATCAACCTGCCGGTGTTCAAGTCGATCACCTTTGGCGTCTCGGCGGCGTTTTGTGGCGTAGCCGGGGCTTTGGGCGCGATCGTGGTGGCTTATGTGTCACCCGACAGCTTTACTGTGAACCTCTCGATATTTCTGCTTGTGGGCGTTGTCGTTGGTGGTCTGGCGTCGATTCCCGGCGCGATTTTCGGCGCCATGTTCATTCAGTACGTGCCCAACATTGCCGATGAATTGTCCAAATCGGCACCAGCAGCCATTTACGGCGTTTTGCTGATCGGTTTGATGTACCTGATGCCCATGGGCATCATGGGTGGCCTGAAGACTGCATGGCACAAACTGCGGCGTTGAAAGGCCCAGGGTCTGGGGGTTTGTCCGGACAGCCTTGCGGTGAAGCCCGCGTTGTAATGTTGTGCTGAATCCCCTGAAACCTTTTTTTGAAGGAGACGAATAGCCATGAAACTGAAACTACTCGGCCAGGCGCTGGCAATTGCCGCTGCCACACTGGTCACCAGCCACGCGTTGGCGCAGAAAAAGTATGACGTCGGCGCTGACGACAAGGAAATCAAGCTCGGCCACATCAACCCGTATTCCGGTCCGGCATCGGCATACGGCACGATTGGCAAAGCCATCGCTGCCTACTTCGAAAAAGTCAATGCCGAAGGCGGCATCAATGGCCGCAAGGTCAAATTCATTTCACTGGACGACGGTTACAACCCGGCCAAAACAGTGGAAATGGCGCGCAAACTGGTCGAGCAGGAAGAAGTCCTGCTTTTGTTCCAGCCACTGGGCACACCGCCGAATTCGGCGATTCACAAATACATGAACGACAAAAAGGTGCCGCACCTGTTTGTCGCCACCGGCGCCACCAAATGGGGTGATCCGAAAAACTTTCCCTGGACGATGGGTTTTCAACCCAACTACCAGAGTGAATCCAAGGTGTTCGCCGCGCACATCCTGGAGACCAAACCCAACGCTAAGATCGGCATCCTGTACCAGAACGACGATTACGGCAAAGATTACCTGAAAGGCTTTGAAGACGGATTGGGCGCCAAGGCGGCGTCGATGATCGTCTCCAAACTAACCTACGAAGTGACCGATGCCACTGTGGACAGCCAGATGGTGTCCCTGAAGGCTGCTGGCGCAGACACCTTCTTCAACATCACCACGCCGAAGTTTGCGGCGCAGGCGATCAAGAAGGCGGCAGAGCTCGGCTGGAAGCCCGCGCACTATCTCAACAGCGTCTCCAGCTCCGTAGCGTCGGTGTTGACGCCCGCCGGCATTGACAACTCCATCGGCATCCTGACCGCCGGTTACATCAAGGACCCGACCGATCCTCAGTTCCAGAAAGGCAAAGAGTGGGACGACTGGCTGGCCTGGATGAAAAAGTACCAGCCAACTGCCAACATCACCGACAACTTGAATGTTTACGGCTACACCATCGCCCAGTTGATGGTTCATACGCTGCAAAAAGCCGGCGACAACCTGACCCGGGAAAACGTGATGAAGCAAGCCGCCAGCCTGGATTTGACCTTGCCCATGCTGCTGCCTGGCGTGAACGTCAAGACCGGTCCGGACGACTTCTACCCGGTGGAGCGTGAACAGATGATGAAGTTTGACGGCAAAACCTGGGCCCTGTTTGGCAAGGTCTACGGCCGCTAAAACGCAAGCCTGAACGGAAACCCAAACCCGACACACCAAGCCCAAGGCGCAAAACGCCATTGGGCCCCTCACCCGCAGCAACCGGCACACCACCGGTTGCTGTTTTTTTTGCGCGCTTCAGTCTTTGACGTTGCCGCGGATCACCCGGCACAACGCGGAATTTTCATGCGAGTGGCCGTGTTTGGGGCCGAGCAAACACGCCCGCGCCTCGGGGTAGGTTTTGAGCAGATACACATAGCGTGCCACACGCGCGGTTTCGGTGAAATCTGAAAAGAAGCCGTCTACGCCCAACTCGTAAAACTTCACCAGCTCGTTGACCGGGTTGCCGCCGAAGTCGCTGGCCAGGCGCGCTTGCTCGTTGCGCTGAGTGAAGGGGTGCACCACGAGGCCACGGGCGTGGGCGTCTGCCACCACGCTGGTGGGCGGGTTCAGCACGCGGTCTTGCTCGTTGACCTGGCCGTCACCATTGGCGTCCGCGCATTTGCCGTTGGCGGCGACGCTGATGCAGCGCGCGCCAATCAAATAGGGCTTCCAGGGCCCGATGCCATCGGCGTAGGTGGCGATTTCCTGCAAACCGGCCGGTGTGAGCAGGTCTTTGAAGGTGCGCGGGTCGTTCGCGAGCGCAAAGTCAAACGGCTTGTCAAAAGGCGCCGCCAGGGTAACGCTGCCATCGGCCGCCACATCATCGCCATCGATCAGTTGCACCAGTTTCACCTGCGTGCGGGTGCGCAGGTATTTGAGGTTGGAGACTTCAAAACTCTGGATGAACACCGGCGCGTTGCGGTGGTTGAAGCCAAATCGCGTGAGGGACGCGAGCAGCTTGTCTTCCAGCGGCAGGCCCAGCGCGCAGTGGAAGCTGGGGTGTTTGGTCTCCGGGTAGACGCCAATCTGGCGGCCTTCTTCCTCGGTTTTGCGGCGCACAAGCTGCAAAATTTCGTCGAAGGTCGGGATTTCAAACAAGCCGTTAAAGGCCTGCTCCCGGTTCGCAGCGGGCTGGATGGCGCGCAGCGTCTTGATCTCGGCCAGGGTGAAGTCGCCGGCGAAGAAGCCCTCTTCGTTCACACCGTCCACTGAGCGCACGCGTTTGTAGCTGGCAAATTCGGGGCGGTTGCGCACGTCGGTGGTGTTGATCATGTTGGGCTCATGCCGCGCTATCAACACGCCGTCTTTGGTGGAGACCAGATCGGGCTCGACAAAATCGGCACCCAGCTCAATCGCCAGCGCGTAACTTTGCAGTGTGTGTTCGGGCATGTGGCCGCTGGCGCCACGGTGGGCGATCAGGATCGGGATGTGCGGCTTCTGCGCCGCGCGCTGCGCGTTTGCGGGCAAGGGCGCGATGGCCATCAGCGCCACGGCGGTGACCGCTGCGAGCGAGAGTTGCGGCCAACGGCGGCCTGAAATCCAGGGAGCGAATCGGGAAGTGCGCATGGGATCTCCTGTTGTGAAGGCCGTATCGTCGGCGGTTGGTGTGACAAACGCATGAATCCCCGCTGGCCGGGATACATGCTCCCCTCTGTCCGGCAGCGGTTTTGCAAGCCGCAGCAGGAACCTGTCATACCCAAATTGGGGTTTATTGGCGCGCCAAAAGGGCCGACAGCCGGTATTTCACACCAGATCGGCCATCAAGTCACGTATTAATTGTGTTTTATGCTATATATTTAATAGCATGTAACAGATAACCTGGGCTGCAACACTGTGCAGCCAGGCGTCTTGCTTGCCCAATCCCTTGGGCATGTGCAGTCTCAGTGCAGCGTTTGCCAGATTTTTTCAGACCAGCGCGACAACACGGAATGGTCTTCGCGCCTGTCGTTCTCGGGCTGTTTTTGACTGCAGCGCCGATCAGCGTGGGAGTTGTACTGCATTTCCCGCAACAGGCGGACCACGCGCTGGTGATTCGGTTGCTTCAGAAACCCGTCGTTCCAATACAGTTCGTGCTGGTTGAATGTCATGATCACTCTCCCTTAAAAATGTTTTGACCGACGAACTGTAGGCAGCAATTGGTATTTCTCAAAACCCAAATGCGGTACGAATTGGCAGTTTGGGCGGCAACAATTTGTACGTTGGTAACAACTGTGAATTTCCGCACAGATTGGCCCTTGGGCACCGGAATCTTGACGTGCACCGTGTCATTGGCTAAACTAATAACCAACCAGTCAGTCATTAATAATTTCATCCTTGTCCCTGTATCCCAAAGTCCCCGACGCCACTGTCGGCGCGAGCGTTGACCTTGCCACCGCCGGATCGCACAAACGCGAGCGGCGCAAAGACGCGCGCCCTGGCGAGTTGCTGGCGGCGGCGCTGGATTTGTTTGTTGAAAAAGGCTTCGCCGCCACCCGCGCCGAAGAAGTCGCCCAGCGCGCCGGCGTCTCCAAAGGTACGCTGTTTTTGTATTTCGCCAGCAAGGAAGAGTTGTTCAAGGCGGTCGTGCGCGAAAACATCACGGCACACTACCCGCAGTGGCACGACCAGATCCGCAGTTTTGAAGGCAGCACGGCCGACATGTTGCACGGCTGCATGCTCAGCTGGTGGAGCTCGGTGGGCGACACCAAGGCATCGGGCATCACCAAACTGATGGTCAGTGAAGGTGCCAATTTCCCCGAGCTGGCGGCGTTTTACTTCCAGGAGGCGATAGCACCAGGCCAGGCCTTGATCCGCAGCATTCTGGAGCGCGGCATCGCGCGCGGAGAATTTCGCGCGGTAGACCTCAAACACAGCGTGCATGCCCTCATTGCGCCCATGCTCTACCTGATGCTCTGGAAACACTCAGCCGCCACCGCCCTGCCACCCGAAGCGCGCCTCTCGCCGCCCGACTACCTGGCCACGCAGGTCGACCTGCTCCTGCATGGCCTGTGCAAAACGCACCCCAAATCCCATCCCACCAAAACCCGTCAACCCGCCACCTTGTCGCCTGGAAGCCCTGCCCCATGAAACGCATCTTGAAATGGTCCGTCGCCGTGTTGGTGATCGCGGCGCTGTCGTATGGCATCGTGCGTACGTTGTCGGCCAAAAAAGCACAACAAACCGCTGCGGCGGCGCTGGCAGCGAAACCGGCGCAGTCAAGCATCGAGCTGGCGCCCACCGACCTGGTGACCGTGCAAACCCGCGAAATCGCCGAAGGCTTGGCCATTTCAGGTGCGCTCAAAGCCGCCAATTCGGCTTTCATCAAGGCCCGCGTGGCCGGCGAGTTGCAGGATTTGAAAGTGCGCGAAGGCGATTGGGTCAAAGCCGGGCAAGTGGTAGCGAAGGTCGACGCGACCGATTCCATCTGGCGCATCAAGCAGGCCCAGGAGCAGGCCGACGCCGCCCGCACGCAGATCGACATCGCCCAGCGCCAGTTTGACAACAACCGCTCCCTGGTGGAGCAGGGTTTCATCTCCAAAACCTCGCTGGAGACGTCTTCCGCGCAACTCCTGGGCGTGCAGGCCACCCACAAAGCCGCGCTGGCCCAGGTCGAGATGGCCAAAAAGGCGCTGGACGACACGATTTTGCGCAGCCCCATTGCCGGCCAGGTGGCCCAGCGCCTGGCGCAACCGGGCGAACGGGTCGGCATTGACGCGCGTGTGCTCGAAGTGGTGGACCTGAGCCGTCTGGAGCTCGAAGCCTCGCTCAGCGCGGCCGATTCAGTGAGCGTGAAAGTTGGCCAGACCGCCGTGTTGCAGGTCGAAGGCGTGGCGCAACCCCTCACGGCCACCGTGGCCCGCATCAACCCCAGTGCGCAGGCGGGCAGCCGCAGTGTGTTGGCGTATCTGGTGCTGAACCAAGGCGCCGCCACCGGCCCGGGCAATGGCATTGGCCTGCGCCAGGGCCTGTTTGCCCAGGGCATTTTGGGCACAGCGCGGCAAAACACGCTGGCCTTGCCCGTTACCGCCATTCGCACCGACAAACCTGTGCCTTACGTGCAACTGGTCGAAAGCGGCAAGGTGGTGCATCGCCCGGTACGAACCGGCGCGCGCGGCGAAATTGGTGGAGAAAGTGGCGGCGAGTTGATGGTGGCCGTCAGTGCACTGGCCGAAGGCGACCGCGTCATCAAAGGCAGTGTGGGCGCCTTGCGTGAAGGCACGCTCGTCTTGCTGTCCGGCAGCAAGCCGGCCGCAGCGATGCCCGCGCCGGCTTCTTCCAACCCAGCCCGGTAAGCACCATGTGGTTCACACGCGTCAGTATCAAAAACCCGGTTTTCGCCACCATGCTCATGCTGGCGCTGGTGGTGCTGGGTCTGTTTTCCCTGCAGCGCCTGAAGGTTGACCAGTTTCCCAGCATCGATTTCCCGGTGGTGGTGGTCATCACCGACTACCCCGGCGCCGCGCCCGAGATCGTGGAAAGTGAAGTCTCGAAAAAGATCGAGGAAGGTGTCAACTCGATCGCTGGCATCAACGCGCTGACTTCGCGCAGCTACGAAAACCAGTCGGTGGTGGTGATCGAATTTGGCTTGCACATTGACGGGCGCAAGGCCGCCGACGACGTGCGTGAAAAGGTCGCAGCGATCAAACCCAATTTGCGCGCGGAGGTGAAAGAGCCGCGTGTGTTGCGTTTTGATCCTTCTGCCCGCTCCATTTGGTCGGTTGCGGTTTTGCCTGACCTCAAAAGTGGCGTAAAACCCCTCTCCGACATAGAACTTACCAACTGGGCCGAACAAACCTTCAAGAAACGGCTGGAGAACGTGCGTGGAGTCGGCTCGGTCACGGTGGTGGGCGGCACCAAACGCGAGATCAATGTCTATTTGAATCCGCAGGCGCTCGAGTCTTTCGGCATCACGCCCGACCAGGTGGTGGCGGCCGTGCGCAGCGAAAACCAGGACCTGCCACTGGGCGCGATCCGCTCCGCCGAGCAGGAAAAAGTCATCCAGATCGACGCGCGCATGCAGCGCCCGGAAGATTTTGGCAAGATCATCGTTGCCCGCAAAAACAACGTGCCGGTGCGTGTGGAACAGGTTGCCCGCGTGGCCGACGGCGCCCAGGAAATCGAAACCCTGGCGCTTTACAACGGCCAACGCACGCTGCTGCTGAGTGTGCAGAAATCGCAGGACGAAAACACCATCCAGGTGGTGGACGGCCTGCTGAAAACCATGGCCGACATGAAGGCGCAGTTGCCGCCGGGCGTGAAGCTGGAGCAGATTGTCGACGGCTCGCGCGCCATCCGGGTGTCGGTCGAAAACGTGCGCCGCACCTTGATTGAAGGCGCGCTCTTGACGATCCTGATCGTTTTCCTGTTCCTCAACTCCTGGCGCTCCACGGTCATCACCGGGTTGACGCTGCCCATCGCCATCATCGGCACCTTCTTCTTCATGAACCTGTTTGGCTTCACCGTCAACATGATCACCCTGATGGCGCTCTCTTTGTGCGTCGGTTTGCTGATTGACGACGCCATCGTGGTGCGCGAAAACATCGTGCGCCACGTGCAAATGGGCAAAACCGCCTACCAGGCCTCGCTCGACGGCACCCAGGAGATTGGCCTGGCGGTGCTGGCCACCACGTTCTCCATCGTTGCGGTGTTTTTGCCGATCGGTTTCATGGGCGGCATCATCGGCAAGTTTTTCCACGAGTTCGGCATCACCATCGTGGCCGCCGTGTTGATATCGATGTTTGTCAGCTTCACGCTGGACCCGATGTTGTCGTCAATCTGGCACGACCCGAGCATCGATGCACTCGGCCGCCAGGGCGCGCCCCGCACCTTCTACGACAAGACCATTGGCCGCGTCACCGGCTGGTTCGACCGCGCCACGGATTCGCTGGCTCACAGTTACCAGGCCATCCTGCGTTGGGCGCTGGTGCACAAACTCAAAACCGTTTTTCTGGCGATCGCGATTTTTGCCACCAGCCTTTTCATGGTGCCGCTTTTGGGCACCGAATTTGTGCCTAAGGGCGATTTCTCCGAAACCTCGCTCAACTTTTTCACACCGGTGGGCTCTTCGCTCGAAGTCACCGAGGCCAAGGCGCGGCAGGTCGAGGGCATCATCCGCGAGTTTCCGGAGGTGCGTTACACGCTCTCCACCATCAACACCGGCAACGCGCAGGGCAAGATTTACGCCAATATTTACGTGCGCATGACCGACCGCAAAGACCGCAAACTCAGCGCCAACGACATGGCCGTTTTGCTGCGTGAGCGCCTGAAGCAGGTGCCCGGCATCACCGTCACCCACGTCGGCCTCCTGGACATGGTAGGCGGGCAAAAGCAGATCCTGTTCTCCATCCTGGGCCCCAACACCGCCGAGCTGGAGCGCCTGACCGCGCTGGCGATAGAGAAAATCAAACCAATTCCCGGCTTGGTGGACCTGGATTCCAGCGTCAAACCCAACAAACCCACGCTGGATGTGGAAGTGCGACGCGATGCGGCCTCTGACTTGGGCTTGTCGGTCGCCCAGATTGGCTCCGGCCTGCGCACGCTGGTAGCCGGGCAGACCGTGGGCAACTGGCGCGCGCCCGATGACCAGACCTACGACGTCAATGTGCGGCTCGCCCCGCAAGCGCGCAACAGCCCGCAAGACCTGGAGCGGCTGCCCTTCGCCCTGGGCAACAACGCCGACGGCAGCAGCCGCGTGGTGCGGCTCAACCAGGTGGCGCAGGTGAAGGAAACCACCGGGCCCAACCAGATCAACCGGCGGGACCTGACGCGTGAGGTGAGCCTGAACGCCAACGTCTCGGGGCGCTCGGCCGGTGAGGTCTCGGCCGACATCAAGACCGCCATGGACAGCCTCAAACTGCCGCCGGGTTACAGCTACCAGTTCAGCGGCTCCACCAAAGACATGGCCGAGGCCTTCGGTTATGCCATTTCGGCGCTGATCCTGGCCATTGTGTTCATTTACATGATCCTGGCCAGCCAGTTCAAGAGTTTCCTGCAGCCACTGGCCCTGATGACCGCCTTGCCCCTCACGCTGATCGGCGTGGTGCTGGCACTGATGATGTTCAATTCCACACTCTCGATGTTTTCCGTGATCGGCGTGGTGATGCTGATGGGCCTCGTTACCAAAAACGCCATTTTGCTGGTCGACTTTGCCATCCGCTCGCGCGGGCCGCACCTGAACGACGAAGGCGTGGAAGTGCCGGGCCTGGGCCGCAACGAAGCCCTGCTGCTGGCCGCCAAAGTGCGCTTGCGCCCGATCTTGATGACCACCCTGGCGATGATTTTCGGCATGGTCCCGCTGGCGTTTGCGCTCACGGAAGGCTCGGAGACCCGCGCACCGATGGGCCAGGCGGTGATTGGCGGCGTCATCACCTCCTCGCTGCTCACGCTGGTGGTGGTGCCGATCGTCTACTGTTACATGGACGACCTGGCGAATTGGTTCAAACGCCTGTTTGGCGCAAAAGCAACGCCGGCCGCGTAAAATCGCCGGCGCTGACCAAGTGCCCCGCTGGGCGCGTCACGCATGAATACCTGGAGTTGCCGAGATGAATTTGGAACAAGCCCGCTTCAACATGATTGAGCAGCAAATCCGCCCGTGGAACGTGCTGGACGCGCACGTGCTGCATTTGCTGGCGGTGATCAAGCGGGAAGACTTTGTGCCCGCTGCCCACAAGGCCCTGGCCTTTGTCGACATGGAAATCCCGCTGTGTGGTTCATTTGACGACGCCACGCGCCTGGGCCAGTGCATGCTGGCGCCACGCGTCGAGGCCCGCCTGTTGCAGGATCTGGCGGTGCAAAAACATGAAAAAGTGCTGGAAATCGGTGCTGGCAGCGGGTTCATGGCGGCCCTGCTGGCTCACCGTGCACAACGCGTGATCTCGCTGGAGATCGAGCCCGCGCTGGTGGAAATGGCGCGCGCCAACCTGCAAACAAACGGTGTGCACAACGCCGAAGTCCGCCTCGCAGATGGTGCCAAAGGCGCGCCGGTTGAAGGCCCGTTTGACGTGATCCTGCTCAGCGGTTCGGTCGCCGAGATTCCCCACGGCCTGCTCGACAGCCTGAAAATTGGCGGCCGCTTGGGCGCGATTGTTGGCGAGGAGCCGATGATGCGCGCCACCTTCGTCACCCGCAACTCCGCCACGGATTTCGTCACCACACAACCCTGGGACACGGTGGCGCCACGCCTGGCGAATTTCCCCGAGCCGTCCCGTTTCAGCTTCTGACGGCACGGGCCAGTCACCTTCGCCTCCACGTTCGCCTTCACTTCGCATGATTCCGCAAATCCGCCCTGCCCAGCTGGCCGCCTGGTTCGACGCCGCCCAACCGCCGGGCAAACCGATGCTGCTGGATGTGCGCGAGCCCAATGAGCTGGCCGTCGCCAGCGTTGCGCCCGATGCCGGTTATGAATTGGTGGCCATCCCCATGAACAGTGTGCCGGCCCGACTGGCCGAACTCGACACCACCCGGCCAGTCGCCGTGTTGTGCCACCACGGCGCGCGCAGCCAGCGGATCGCCCAGTTCCTCGAAAACCAGGGTTTTAAGCAGGTCGCCAACATCGCGGGCGGCATTGAAGCCTGGTCAGTGGAACTCGACCCGCGCGTGGCGCGTTACTGACACCGCGGCTGCAATGGCCCCGCGACAGGCCCTTCACACTCGCTTTTTTGTAGCAACCTGCTAAACTGCCCAAACGCACCGCAAGCCCAAGACACCCATGAAAACTTCCCCTCTTTTGCACCGACGCAGCGCCTGGTTTGCCGGCAGGTTTGTCACGGCGATGGCCGCAGCCGGCGCTTTGCTGGGTTTCCTGGCTTTGCCGGCCCAAGCCCAAAGCCTGGTGGAACTGTACGAGCTGGCCCGCGTTTCCGATGCCGCTTTCCTTTCGGCCAAGGCGCAGGCCGACGCCAACCTCGCCCGCAGCGAGCAAGCCCGGGCCGGCCTGTTGCCTACCGCTGGGCTGGCGGCAGCTGCGTCGCAGTCTTACCTGTGGGTGTCGCCGTCGATCGGCCCCGGTTCAGACCGCGGATTTGGCACCCAGCAGGTCGGCGTCAGTGGCAGCTACCCGCTGTACCGCCCGGCCAACCAGGTCGCATTTGATCAAGGCCAGAAATTGCTGGAGCAATCCGAAGCGCAGTTGCTGGCGGCCGACCAGGATTTGATGGTGCGCATCAGCCAGGCTTATTTTGACGTGCTGGCCTCCAAAGACAGCCTGACCTTCGTGCTGGCGCAAAAATCGGCCGTTGCCGAGCAGCTCGCCGCCGCCAAGCGCAATTTTGAAGTTGGTACTTCCACCATCACTGACACGCGCGAAGCGCAGGCCCGTTTTGACCTGGTCATCGCCCAGCAAGTGGCCGCTGAAAACGACCTGCTCGTCAAGCGCCTGGCGTTGGACCAGGCGGTCGGGAAACTCAACGCCGAACCCAAACCGGTTGCCCTGCCCCTGACCCTGCCGGCTGTGACGCCGGCGGACGTCAACTCCTGGGTGCAACAGTCGGAAATGAACCACCCAAGCCTGCGCCAGTTGCGCACCGCGCTGGACGTGGCGGTGCTGGAAACCGCCAAAGCACGCGCCGGTGAAAAACCCACGGTGGACATCGTGGGCAACTACGGCATCGTGCGCAACGACGGCGGCAACACCAACACCAACATCGGCTCGCTGGTCAACTCCACGAGCGTCGGCATCCAGTTGAACATGCCGCTGTACACCGGCCATGCTACGCAAAACCGCATCAAGGAAACGCTGGCGCTGGAAGACAAGGCCCGCATCGACCTCGAAGGCGCCCGCCGGTCGGTGGCCCAGGCGGTGCGTTCGACCTATTTTGGTGTGTTGTCGGGCCAAGGCCAAGTCAAGGCGCTGGAGGCGGCGGAATCCTCGAGCCAAAGCGCGCTCGAAGCCAACCAGCTCGGTTACAAAGTGGGCGTGCGCATCAACATCGATGTGCTCAACGCGCAAAGCCAGTTGTTTCAGACCAAACGTGACCTCGCCAAAGCGCGTTACGACGTCTTGGTCGGTGGCCTGCGCCTGCGCCAGGCCAGTGGGTCACTCGCAGCCGGCGATCTCTCGGGTGTGAATGCCCTCTTGGTGAAATGAAAGTGGCCCCCGCGGTCGCTCACTTCGTGTAGCTCCCTGCCCCCCGAGGGGGCCGCATTTTCCTTGGGGCGGCCCGGCGGAAAATAGCCCCCACGGTCGCTCAGACCAAAACACCCCACTGGCGCAGGAAATAACGCGTCATGCCGGCGAAGGGTTGGTCGTCGCGGGCGGCGGCGGCCAAGCGTGTTTTGGCCATTTGGCGGACCGCCTCGGTGCGGGCCTCCTGCACCACCAGGGCGTGGCTGAAGACCCGGTCGTACTGCGGGTAACGCAGTCGGCGCAATTCCTCGCGGTTCATGCCGAGCAGTTTTTCACACGCCTTCACCGCCACTTTTGAGGCGCTGCTGCCGGGCACTGGAACCAGCGTGACTTCCTGGTTGATCTCATCCACCTGCCACGCCATCAGCGCTTCGGGCAGCTCCAGATACGGGTGCGGCAACACGGCTTTTTCGCCCTTCCACAAGGCGCGCAGGCTGGCCTGGCTGCTGGTGGCCGGGTCCGGGCATAACTGGGTGGCCAGTTGCTCCAGCGCCGCTTTTGCCGGGCGTTTGGCCGGCAGTGGCACCGGCGCATTCAGTTTGGGCGCCCGAACGTCGAACCGGTCGCCCTTGAAGGCCTGGTTGCAGATCTGGCAGGCGTAGGCGTAGTTGTCGTAGCTGTAGGCCAGCCACCAGTAGCCGCTTTTGGGCCGGAAGTGCTCCACATCGCCAAATGTCACGGCGCTGGTGGGCGCTTCGCAGTAGGCGCATTTGTCGTGGGATTCAAGCTTGAGGTTGGGTTTCGCCTCGGTCCAGATTTGCAGGTTTTTCTGCTGGTTGAAGGGCACCGCGCCGGCATTGGCATAAAACGCCTCGAGCAAGGCCGCCATGGCTTTTTTCAGGCCGGCGCCGCGGTATTTGGCAGGAATGCCCTCGGGCTTGCGCGAGAGGGCAATCATGTGCCGCCCCCCACACGCAAGGCGGCGCTCTGGATGCGTTCCCCCATTTTTTCGCGCAGCTTGGCCGGGTCGAGTTTGGGCGCGCGTTGGCCGGCCGAGCGGGCGACCGCCTCGGTGAGTTCGGTGGTGGCCTGGAGTTGCGCCTGCAGGGCTGGCGGCAACTGGTGGATGGGCGAGAGGCTGGCCAGCTCGATGTGGTCACGCGCCGCGAGCAGACCCGGGCTCGAGCGCGCGCGGCTGCGCAGCGCCGCCACCCGGGTGGAGTCGGTTGAATCAATGCCAAACATCGGCGCCATCAACTGGCCCAGCGTCAACTGGCTCGGGTCGCCTTGCACCACCCGCGCTGTTGCGCCGCGCTGCGGCGTAGCCCGCTCCAGCAGCACCAGCTCACCCGGGCGAAGTTGCTGCACCACCATCGGCGAGTGGCTGGTGGCCATGATTTGCAGGTTGGGCAGAGCCGCAGACAGTGCCACCAGCACGCCGCGCTGGTGCAGCGGGTGCAGGTGCAGCTCCAGCTCGTCGAGCAGCAACAGGCCGCTGGTTTTGAGGGGCGACGCTGCCGCGCCAAAGGCCTGGCCGACGCGGTAGAGCAGGTCGCCACACCAGGCGATCAGGGTCTGGTGCGCCAGGGAGAGCTGCGCAAAAGGAATCGAGCCATCGGCCGTTTTGAAGACGACCTGGCCGCCTGAGGCATCGATACCGGCAACGGCCACGCCCGGCAGGAGGGCTTTGAGCAGTGCCCGCAACGCGGCTTTGCCCGGAGCGCTCAAGCCCGCCGCCCACGGCTCAAAGGCGACGAGCGCTGCATCGGGCGACAACAATCCGGCCAGTTGCCCGCTGCGTTGCAGAGGGCTGGCGCTTGCGCGGGCGGCGTTGGCTGGCGCGCTGGCCGCTTTGGATGACGCGCCGACCTGCGCCAGGCGCGACGGCCGGCGCGAGGCACCATAAGCCAGCGTGAAATAACGCCGCGCCGACTGCGCCAGTGCGGCATCGAGCGCCTGCAGGCTCTTCTGGTTTTTGGCCAGCGTTTGGCGCAGGCTCCACCCGGGCTGGAGCGTCAGGGCGACGGTGATGTCTGCGCCTTTTTCCGGCGTGAGCACGGCCCGGATGTGGCCTTGCTTCTGGCCGTTGCGCACCCAAGTCGCCGGCTCGCCCAACCAGCCAGGCTGCGCGCCCGCTGCGTTCAGCGCCTCAGTGCCCGCCAGGACCAGCGCGGCGGTGCGCAGCACGGTGCTCTTGCCGCAAGCGTTGTCGCCGATCAAAACCGTGCGCTGGCGCATGGCACCCGCGCCAGCCGCCGATTCACCCCTGAAATCGAGGGCGGCGTGTTCGATGGCGCGGATTTGGCTGATCTCAAGTTGTTTTAAAAACATGGCGGGCCTGTGTACTAATTAACAAGGGTGTTAATTATTGTCGAAATTGAAACTTTAAATTTGTTTATATTATATTTTATTTATATTTTTGTTTATTTTATATACTTTTTTACAATAAAAATAATAGCTAAATATTCATATAATTCGTGACTTGAAAGAGAATTATTTATACACGAAAATATACATGAAATTTATTTAATATCAGCCAAATCTCCACCAGACCCCACCGATTTTTACCGCCCGCTGGCGTCTGTCAACTGCGCAGGCTTGCGCACCGGCGCGCTCGGCCACACCGGCAAAAACGGCGTCGGCTTCGCTGGCGGCAAGCTCCAGGCGCAAGTTGATTTGCGAGAAGCCAGGGCCTTCATCGGCCGTGGCTGACGTGAAATGGATGGTGGTGCCGTTGTCCAGTGCGAGGCTTTGCGTGGCGGGCTCACCGCTCAGGGGCCGCTTCAGAAAGTTTGCCCAGCGCAGCGCCAGTGCGTCACGGTCGACCGCGCGCAAAGTTACGCCGCCAAGGCTTGCGCCCAAGCGGCCATCGGCGGCGTTTTGCCAATGCGGCCCGGCGGGCCAATACGGCCCGTTGAGCGACGCGCCGCCCGGCGTGTGGTTGATCTCAAGGAGTGCGCCGCCGGTGTCGCGCGGGTGCAATTGCAAACCCTGGTAGGCGATGGGCTGGCCAGGCGCGCCGGGCATTTCCAGAAACGCCGCTTCGCGCACAGCCACGGCCGCCATGTGGTTGCGCCAGGGCGTGACGTCGTCGCAATCCAGAATCACCATGTAGCCACTGTCGCCGCCCTGGCGCGCCAGGTGGCGCGTGGCCGCCGTGCCCTCCCCCGCAGCGCCCGGCAAAGGCGCCACCACTTCGATGAACGCACTGCCCATGCGCATCAGCGCGTTGTGCAGGCCAAACCGCTCAACGCCCGGGTCGCGGTGACAGACCTGCAGGCCCAGCACCGCACACACATCCTGCACCACCGGCTCCAGCTCGCGCGCCAGCAGGCAGACTTGGCGCAGGCGAAGGTAAGCCATGGCTGTATGCGAATTCGGCGCCTGGATTCTGTAGCCGGGTTCAGTGCCTGGAATCAGTGCCAGGGTTCATTGACCCGTGAAGGCCGGCGCGCGTTTTTGCACAAAGTGCGCTACCCCTTCCTTGAAGTCTTCCGAGCCGAACGACTGCATCATCTCGTGGTTGGCCACCGCCACCGCCTGCCCCAACGACTGGAACTGCGCTTCAAAGAGTTGCCGCTTGATCACGCCCATGGAGCGCGGGGACGAGAGCTGCGCCAGCTCGCGGGCATAGGCCAGCGCCGCGTCTTCAAAACCTTCCTTGTCCATCAGTTTCACCAGGCCCATTTGAGCCGCTTCGGCAGCGCTAACGGTTCGCGCCGACAGCAGCAGGTCCATCGCCTGCATCGGGCCGACCAGGCGCGGCAGCAGCCAGGAGATGCCGTGCTCGGCGATCAGCCCGCGCCGCGCGAACGCGGTGGTGAGTTTGGCGCCGTCTGCCATCAGGCGGATGTCGCAATACAGGGCAAAACACAGGCCAATGCCGGCAACGGGGCCGTTGATGGCCGCGATCACCGGTTTGCCCAAGCGCTGCAGGTAACCAAAACTGGCCTCGTAGTTGGCTGCCATCTCACTGCCAGGGCCGTCGCCCGCTGCCACTGGCGAAACACCCGGCACCGGCTCGCGCTGCACGGCACCCGAGGAAATGCCGCTGAGCAGGTTCATGTCGGCGCCGGCGCAGAAGCCACGGCCGGCGCCGGTGATCAGGATCACGCGCACCTTGGCGTCCTGCGCGGCGGCAGACATGGCAGCGCGCACTTCGGTGTCCATGGTGCGCGTCCAGGCGTTGAGTTTGTCGGGGCGGTTCAGGGTGACGGTGGCGATCTGGTCGCGCACGTTGTAGAGGATGTCGGAATAACTCACGCGGCGTCCTTGGCTGGTTTTTGCAGGATCGGTGGAATTGGCGGGTTCGCCAGCATAGCCTCAATGGCCTGAACCAGTTGGGCAGTCGCGCCCTGGTGCGCTGCGGTGAAGGTTTGCGCGGCCGTGCGGGCGGCCTGCAAACGCGTCGCATCGGCCGCCAGCAAAAGCGCCATTTGCACGGCCTCCGCCAGGCCCGAAGCACGTTGGGCAGCGCCCGCCTCCAGGGCCAACTGCGCGGCTTCGGCGAAATTGAAGGTGTGCGGCCCCATCACCACGGGGCAGGCGCAGGCCGCCGCTTCTATCAGGTTTTGCCCGCCCAGCGGCTCGAAACTGCCACCCAGCAACGCGACGCTGGCCAGGCCGTAATAAACGGGCATCTCACCCAGGGAATCACCAAGCCAGATGGTCGCAGGCGCGGCCAGATCCGGAGGCGATTCAGCGGCAGCGGCTGGAATTGGCAATCCGTTACCCCAGGTGCTGCGCCGCGACACAGCAAAACCGTGTGCGCTGGCCATCGCTGCCACGTCGTCAAAACGCTGTGGATGGCGCGGCACGATCAGCCACTGCACCGCCCGTGCCGTAGCGCTGGCAGGATGGACCGGGTCTTTCAAGATGGCCAGCAGCGCGGCTTCTTCACCGTCGCGCGAGCTGGCAAAAAGCACCACCGGCCGCGCCAATTGCCTGCGCCAGGCGCGCCCTTGTTCGAGCTGTTGCGGGTTGGGTGTGGCGTCGAACTTCAGGTTGCCCAACACGCCGGCCACTGGTGCGCCCAGGTTGTTGAGGCGCGCGGCATCCGCCTCGGTCTGTGCCCAAACCGCCGCCAGCGCGCGGTAGGCCGGCCGCGCCAGCCACGCGAGCCGCAACGCCTGCCGGTACGACTTCTCGCTCAGGCGCGCGTTGGCCAGCACCAGCGGAATTTGCCGGCTCCGGCACGCTGCGGCGAGGTTGGGCCAGACTTCGGTTTCCATCAAGATGCCGATGCGCGGCTTGAAATGGGTGAGGAATTTTTCCACCGCGCCAGGGGTGTCCCACGGCTGCCAGGCCTGCACGTCGCCCTCTTGCAGGAGCGCAACGCCTTCCGCGCGCCCGGTGGCAGTGCCGTGGGTGAGCAACAAACGCATGCCCGGCCGTTGCTCGCGCAGGCGCTTGACCAAAATGGCGGCGGCCCGGGTTTCGCCCAATGACACGGCGTGTACCCACACCAAGGCCTGGCCCGGTGCTGGGTTGGGGGTTGCAGTGGCATACAGACCGAAGCGTTCGTCCATCGCCACGGCATACCCCGGCTCGGCCACGGCGCGGCGGCGAAGTTTGGCGCGCATCAGGGGCTGCGCCAGGCGCATCACCAGCGAATAGGCCGCCCGGATCACGCGCCGGCTTTCACACTAGTACTGCGACTCAGAGATTTCGAAACACAATGAAAGTGGTGATTTCGCACTCAGGCCAAGGCGCAAAACGCAGACATGGCTGTGGCCATGGCGAGGCTTTGCAACGCGGGTATGGGGGCGCAAGCACGCTTTCATGTTTCGAAATCTCTGAGTCGCAGTACCAGGGCCGTGCAGCGCATCAGAACGAGGGCGACTGCCACATCGAATCGCTGCCCTCCGAGACCTTGAGCCAGGTGCGCCACACCAAGTCAACCGTGGGCGCGGCTTCGCCGCCCACCGCGCGCTGGTGTTTGCGCCCCACCGGCCCGGCTCGCCAGGCGCGCGGCTGGCTGAAGATCTGCACGTGCGGCAAATCCAGCGCCACGGCCAGGTGGCTCAAGCCGGTGTCCACACCGATCACGCCGGTGGTGAGCGCCAGCTGGTCCAACAGTGGCGCCAGCGCCATGCGCGGCCAGACTTCAGCGCCCGGACCGATGGCCTGCGCGACGGTTTTTGAAAAGGCCAGCTCCATGCCGCCATTTTGCGGCAGCACCACATGGAAGCCTTGGCTGACCAGGCGCCGGCCCAGGTCGATCCAGCGCGCCTGTGGCCATTCGTTGTCCAGCCGGGTGGTGCCATGTACCAGCACCACGGTGCGCCGCCCGTCCAGCGGCGCCGGTCCGGTTTCGGGCGTCTGGTGGCGCAAA
>JANMMR010000670.1:0-11690 GCA_031373455.1 Rhodoferax sp. | reverse complement strand
GCCCGAATGCGTTTGCTCCCATACGGCGGGCGTGGCTGAAACCAGCACCACCTGGCGCATGCGTTTTTCAAATTCCTCAAATTTCAGCGGCCGGTTGTCCAGCGCGCTGGGCAGGCGAAAACCGTATTCCACCAGCGTCGTCTTGCGCGAGCGGTCGCCCAGGTACATGGCGCCAAACTGGCCGATGGTGACGTGGCTTTCGTCCACAAACATCAACGAGTCTTTGGGCAGGTAGTCTGTGAGTGTCGAAGGCGGGTCGCCCGGCGCGCTGCCCGCGAGATGGCGCGAGTAGTTTTCAATGCCCTTGCAGTGGCCGACCTCGCTGAGCATTTCCAGATCGAAACGTGTGCGCTGCTCAATGCGTTGCGCTTCGACCAGTTTGCCTTCCTTCAAGAAGAACTTGATGCGCTCGGCCAGCTCCAGCTTGATGGTCTCCACTGCGGCCACCACCTGGTCACGTGGCGTCACATAGTGGCTGCCGGGGTAAACGGTGAAACGCGGAATCTTCTGGCGGATGCGACCGGTGAGCGGGTCAAACAGTTGCAAGGATTCGAGTTCATCGTCAAACAATTCAAGCCGAATCGCCATCTCGCTGTGCTCGGCTGGAAAAATGTCGATGGTGTCGCCGCGCACGCGAAACGCACCGCGCGAGAAATCAATGTCGTTGCGCGTGTACTGCATGCGGATGAGCTGGGCGATCACGTCGCGCTGGCCGAGTTTGTCGCCGACCCGCAGCGTCATGATCATCTTGTGGTACGCCTCGGGCTGGCCGATGCCGTAAATGGCGGAAACGGTGGCGACGATCACCACATCGCGACGCTCCAGAATCGATTTGGTGCAACTGAGGCGCATCTGTTCGATGTGTTCATTGATGGCGCTGTCTTTCTCGATGAACAAATCGCGCTGCGGCACGTAGGCCTCGGGCTGGTAGTAGTCGTAGTAGCTGACGAAATACTCCACCGCATTGTTCGGGAAAAACTCGCGGAACTCGCTGTAGAGCTGCGCTGCCAGCGTCTTGTTGTGGGCAAACACAATCGCCGGGCGGCCCAGGCGGGCGATTACGTTGGCCATGGTGAAGGTTTTGCCGGAGCCCGTCACACCCAGCAGGGTCTGGAACACCTCGCCGTCGTTCACGCCTTCACACAGCTTGTCGATCGCCTCGGGCTGGTCGCCGGCGGGCGGGTACGGCTGGTGCAGCTCAAAGGGGGAACCGGGGTAACGGACGAAATCACCCGTTACGGCGGGCGCGGGACTTTCAACGAGTTCTGGCATGGTGAAGCCGATTGTGCCGCGTCACCGCCGCGAAAGCCGCGCCAGCAACCGATAGAAAGTTGCGCAACAGGGTGAATTTGCAAGCTCAGCGGCGGGAGGGGTCGTCTGCGCTATTGGGGCGCTTGGCCGCAGCTTGTAGATCCTGGGCGAATGAAGGGTCGAACGAAGGGTCGAACGAAGGGTCGCGTGAAGGGTCGCTGGCCACAGTTGCCGGCTGCGCGGGCACCAGCGGCGCATGGCGCGTCGGGCGCGTCAAGGGCATGCTGGTTGTGCTGTTCTGGTTCATATCACCCCAGTCGGTGGCGTTGTGGCTCATTTGGGACTTCATCGCCATCACCTGGTTGATGCCGCTCAGGATCGAACTGGGCGTGACCGGGCGCGGGATCAACAGCCAACCCGAGTCAAAGTCGGTCTCGCCCACCAGCGCCAGGTCTTGCCACGGCGCGGCGAGCCGGGCACATTCTTCTACAAAAGCCTGGCTGGAGGCGTTCACCAGGATGACGGTGGCTTGAGCCAGGTCGTCAGTGAGCTGCCAGCCAGGTGGGCGCTTCTCACGCGTCTGCAAAAATTGGCCCAGCGCCAACTGAACTTTGCTGTTGAAACCCGCCAGGTACAAACTACTCATGACAGCCGGCTCAAAACAGGAATTTGAAGCCCACGGAATAGATCGATTCGTCGTTGTTGCGGCCCACAGAGCCGTCGATCTGCAGGTTTTTGGTCAACAGGGTGCGCAGGCCCAGTTGCACCGTGGGCAATGCGTTTTCAGCGCCAAACAGCTCGACATGCCCGGTCAAAGCCCCGAATTCGCGCTCATAAGCCACGCCCCAGACACCGGTGGCGGGGCCGCTGGGCGGGTTCACCAAACCCAGATTGACGTGCACGGAGCCCGACGCCTCCGTGTTGCAGGTCATCAAACCGGTAACGAACTGGCTGCTGCCCACGCCGGCCACATTGGTTTGAGACAGCCCCAGTGAGGCGGCCACATTGCAGCCGGCTTTTTTGGATTCCGTCAGCCGCAATTTCAGCTGCACGGCCGTGGTGTTGACCTCTGCCGTGTTGTCGCGATTGAAGGATGCGGCAATTTCAATGCCTTCGGCAAGACCGTAAGCCGGCGAAACCGTCCAGGTGTTCACATTGCCCGGCAGGCGCTGGTAATAGGCTTCAATGTGGCCGGAGCCGGTGTCGTTCACGTTGGCGTCGTCAACGGCCAGTGGGCGACCGGCGTAGCTGCTGCCGGCTGCCAGCAGCGAAACGCAAAACAGAAATGATTTCCAAGTCTTGGAGCGATTATTCATGGGGTACGGCGGCAAAAGGGAGATTTCTAAGTAAAAGCCTTGGCCTGTCACTGTAGGACGTTTTGCGCCTTTTTCCGGCGAAATCGGCCTGACGCCTGAGCATCGCTCCCGGATTTGTCGAGGATATGTTGCAATTTGGCAACGACATGTGTGCTGCGTTTTGGTGCATCCCTCAGGCGTAAATCCCTTGACTTGGCAATTCAAGGCGCGGCCGCCGACTTATGCAAAAACCTTTACACAGAGTCCCACCGTGCGCGTTTAACCTCATAAGGGTTGCCTGAAGGCAGGCGATCGGGGAGGAACAGCCAATACCAGGGTCCGCGCGAGGGCTAGAGCCTATTGGATGACCGGCTTGCGAATGATTTTTACAAAAACGAGAAGAGACAAGGTGAGCCCAATTTTTAACAGTGCCGACGTTGGAACCCATCGGGCGAGCAGTCTGCTTGAGAAACTGTCACCGTTCGACACCTGGATAGATGGCAGCCTGGCCAAAATTTGCGAGCACGGGCACCGTGCCGTGTACCGAAAGGGTGAATCCATCCAGCTGGTTGGCAACCAGGGAACCACGGTCTACCTGCTGGAATCCGGCGTGTTCGAGTTTGTAGTGACGATTGCCAATGGGCGCGACCAGGCCCTGGGGTACCTGCACGCCGGCGCGTTGCTGGGGCTGGGGCACTCCTACGCGGCCATGACACCTGTTGAATCCTATGAATACGTGGCCTCGGGCGAAGCCGCCGTGTGGCAGGTTCCGTCGGCGATTTTCCGGGACTTGATGTGGGCCGACCGCGCCATGGCCGACTCCGTGCTCACCATTCTCACAACCCGCATCGGCAACCTGATCGACGCCTATGCGAACAACAGCCTGCTAGGCGCGCACGGCCGCGTGTCACGCAGCCTGCTGCAGGCCTGCCGCGACCCGGACTTCAACGTTTTGTGGTCGCGCCGCATGACGGCCACCTTAAGCATGACGCAGTCGCAACTGGCCCGCATGCTGGGCCTGAGCCGCCAAAGTGTCGGCACCATCCTGCGCGAATTTGCCCAGGCCGACCTGATCCGCATGGGCCGCGAAAAAATCGAAGTGCTCAGCGAAGAGGGTTTGCAGAAAATCGTGACCGGCAGGCGCTAGCCCTCACCCGCCCGCAAACGCCCCGCCCGGGTGGCATGGTCCAGCCCTTAAAATTAAGTCCTTACCTCTTTCCGATCAACAGGACCCTTACGCATGTCTTCCAGCACGTCGATGTTTTCCGCCGTCCAGATGGCCCCGCCCGACCCGATTTTTGGCCTGTCGGCCCAGTTTGCCGCCGATACCAACCCCAATAAAGCCAATCTTTGTGTGGGCGTCTATTTCGACGACAACGGCAAGCTGCCCCTGCTCAAGTGTGTGCAAACCGCCGAACAGGCCATGGTGCAAGCGCCCAAGCCGCGCAATTACCTGCCGATGGACGGCATCGCCACCTACGACTCGGCCGTCAAGGCGCTGGTGTTTGGCGCTGATTCCGCGCCGGTCACAGGCGGACGCGTGGCCACCGTGCAGGCCGTGGGCGGAACCGGCGGTTTGAAAATTGGCGCTGATTTCCTGAAAAAATATGCCCCCGGCGCCAAGGTGCTCATCAGTGACCCGAGCTGGGAGAACCACCGCGCGCTCTTCACCAGCGCCGGTTTTGTGGTCGAGAGTTACCCGTATTTCGACGCCTCGGCCCATGGCGGTCTGGGCGGCGTCAATTTTGCCGGCATGTTGGCCGCGCTCGATGCAGCCCCGGCCGGCACCATCGTGTTGCTGCACGCCTGTTGCCACAACCCCACGGGTTACGACATCACACCGGCGCAGTGGGACCAGGTTGTCGCCACCGTAAAGGCGCGCGGGCTCACCGCGTTCCTCGACATGGCCTACCAGGGGTTTGGCTACGGCCTCAAGGAAGACGGCGCAGCGGTGCAGAAGTTTGTCGACGCCGGCCTCACGTTTTTCGTCTCCACCTCGTTCAGCAAGAGTTTCAGCCTGTACGGCGAACGCGTTGGCGCCCTGAGTGTGTTGTGCAACACCAAGGAAGAATGCGAACGCGTGTTGAGCCAGCTCAAGATCGTCATCCGCACCAACTACAGCAACCCGCCCACCCACGGTGGCGCGGTGGTGGCGGCCGTGTTGAACGATGCCGCTCTGCGCGCCATGTGGGAGAGCGAACTCGCTGAAATGCGTGTGCGCATCAAGACCATGCGGCAAAAGCTGGTTGATGGCCTGAAGGCCGCTGGCGTGAAAAAAGACATGGGGTTCATCACCCAACAAATCGGCATGTTCAGTTATTCCGGGCTCACCAAGGACCAGATGACGCGCCTGCGCGATGAGTTTGGCGTTTATGGCACCGACACCGGCCGCATGTGCGTGGCCGCTCTGAACAGCAAGAACATCGACCACGTGTGTGCGTCGATCGCCAAAGTCGTGGCCTGAGCACCATGCGCAGTTGCCTTGTCAGGATAGCGGCTCTGGTCACTCTGGCCGTGGTGGCGGGCCCGGCGCTGGCTTGGGGCAACCATGCGCTGGCGAGCTACCGCGTCTTTGAATACATGCCCGAGGTCGCCCGCGCCGCGCCCGTTGCTGCCGAGCCGCTCGAAGCCTTTTTGAGGGCCCAAGACAAGGCCATCGCCAAACTGCTGGCCGAGCAGGAAAGCTGGCTGCTTGCGAATGTGCCCGACTACCCCTTCCGCCCGGCGGCGCTGGCTTTTGCCGCCAACCCGGCGCGCAGCGGCGAGGACTTGCGGCGGGCCTTTCTGGGCGCCCTGCGGGTGGCGCAAGACAGCCGCTTTGCCTTGTATTACGAGCTTGACACCAAATCGGCCTCGGGCAAGGCCACTGAAGCGCCCAACGCAAGCTTGGCCTTCCATCGGCATGTGGATGTGAGCACCCTGCCCGGCCTGCCCAACGCGCCACGCCGTTTTGTCGTGCTCAAGCCAGGGGATTCGGTGGACGCGCTCAAGGTGCTGGCCAGCGCCGCATTTGAGCCTGACTTTGGCCTGGACATCAACCTGATGGACGACAGCCCCTCTGACTGGGGCAAAACCTACGGTTTTGGCAAGCTGCCCTTTGGAAACCCGAAACTCGCGTACTCGACGCAGGCACCGTTTCACATGGGTTTCTACCATGAGGACAAAATCCTTTACCTGGCGGCGCCGTTTCTCAAGCGCACCTTCCCGCTGGTGCGCGTGAACCAATACGCCGGCCTGGCCGCACTGGCTTTCGAGACCGGCCACCCGTACTGGGGCTGGCGCTTCTCGGGGCTGGCCCTGCACTACATCCAGGACCTGAGCCAGCCCTACCACGCCAGCGTGTCGCCCGGCTCGGGCACAGTGGGGCTGCTGGGCACCAACCTGATGGCAATGGCCGGATTTCCCACAATGAAGAACAACACCGTCACGCTGCTCTCCAACCGCCACCTGGCGCTGGAAAATTACCAATCGCAAATCCTGGCGCAGGCCGCCACCGGCAGCGCAGGCCAGGCCCTGGTCAAGTCACTGGGCCATTTGCCCGCCGACGCGAAATACCCCGCCTGGAACGGGCTCTACGCCCGCGACGTGGTGGCCAAGGAGTCTTACGACTACGCCGCCAAACTGGCCAAAATCATCGTGGAGAGTTTGCCCGGCAAATACGTGGGCGACCCGTCGTTTGATTTCGGCGCCAATGACACGGGCATTGACCTGGTCGCCGAGCTGGCGAACATCGACCCCGTGAAAAGAAAATCGCTCGACGACGCCGTGGCCGAGTTGCTGGTTCACTTCGGCGCGCATAGCCGCAACGCCGTGCGGGGTATTTTGAAAGCAGCCGGAAAATAAGCCGACGGAATCCAATCAATTGGGTTCTGACCCCAATTAATTCTGACCCCAATTAATTGGTGCGATCAGTTCACCCCCAGACAAACGAGCGCATGGCGATCGAGGCAGCCTGGTAATTGGTGTTGAACGACCGCACCGGCTCACCGGCGTGTGCGGCGCCGGCGGTGTACAAAATCGGCAGGTAATGCTCAAAACTCGGGTGCGCTTGCTGCGCGAGAGACCCCAATTTCTGGAAGTCGGCCAGGGCCTTGAGGTTGCCCGTTGAAACTTGGGCCTCGACCGTTTTGTCGAATTCAATCGCCCAGTCGTAGGCTTGCGTGGGCGGCACGCCAAATCGCGCGGCGCGCAGGTTGTGCACCACATTGCCGCTGCCCACAATCAACACGCCCTGCTCGCGCAGCGCCCGAAGCTGTTGGCCCAGCGCAAAATGCTCGGCGGCGGGGCGGCCGTAATCCATGCTCAGTTGCACCACCGGGATGTTGGCCGCCGGAAACATCGGCTTGAGCACCGACCAGGCGCCGTGGTCCAGGCCCCATTCAGTGTCCAGCCCCACCGGCTTGACGCTGCCCGGCTGCATCAGGCGCTGGCTGATTTCCAGTGCCACCCCGGGCGCGCCCGGCGCCGGGTACTGCTGGGCGAAGAGTTCCTGCGGGAACCCGCCAAAGTCGTGAATGGTTCGCGGCTTGGGCATGGCGGTGAAGTGCCAGCCGCGCGTGAGCCAATGGGCGGAAATGCACACAATCAGCTGCGGTTGCGGGTACAGGGCCCCAGCGCCCGTGCCAAACTGTTGCCCCAGCTTTTGCCAGGACTGCCGGTATTCGTTGTCTTCAATCGCGTTCATCGGGCTGCCATGGCCCAGGAACAGCACCGGCATGCGGGGAGATTTTTTCAGCGATTTCAGTGAATACAGTGTGGCAGCGTTGGCCAAATCGGGCATAAAGACTCCGGTGGTTGCGGCAAAAAGGCCGCCATTTAGAAAAAACAGTCTACGATTCATTTAAGGCGCGCCAATCGAATTACAACCTGCGACAATACTTATATTGCAGTGCAACAATTATTGCATCCCAACCCGAAAGCGAATCTCCGATGTTGTACCAACTCTACGAAACCCAGCGTTCCCTGATGGAGCCATTTTCCGACATGGCGTTCGCAGCGGCCAAGGTGTATGCCAACCCGCTGAACCTGTTGGGGCAAAACCCGTTTGCGCAACGTATTTCGGCTGGTTACGACCTCTTGCACCGCCTGGGCAAAGACTACGAAAAGCCCGAATTCGGCCTGCGCACGGTTGACGTGAGCGGTGTGCCCGTGGCCGTGCACGAGCGCGTCGAGGTCGACAAGCCGTTTTGTGAACTGCGCCGCTTCAAGCGCTTCACCGACGATGTGGCCACCCTGGGCAAGCTCAAGGGCCAGCCCGCCGTGCTCATCGTGGCGCCACTCTCCGGCCACTACGCCACCTTGCTGCGCGACACCGTGAAAACCATGCTCGGCGACCACAAGGTCTACATCACCGACTGGAAAAACGCGCGCACCATTCCCCTCTCGCAAGGCGAATTCCACCTGGACGACTACGTCGCCTACGTGCAGGAGTTCATCCGCCACCTGCAGGGCATTTACGGCAATTGCCACGTGGTGAGCGTGTGCCAGCCTACGGTACCGGTGCTGGCCGCCGTCTCGCTGATGGCCACCCGCGGCGAGACCACGCCGCTTTCCATGACGATGATGGGCGGCCCGATCGACGCGCGCAAGTCACCCACCGCCGTGAACAACCTGGCCATGAACAAAAGCTTCAGCTGGTTTGAAAACAACGTGATCTACCGCGTGCCCACCAGCTTCCCGGGCGCAGGCCGCCGCGTCTACCCCGGCTTTTTGCAGCACAGCGGTTTCGTGGCGATGAACCCGAGCAACCACGCCAACAGCCATTACGACTACTTCAAAGACCTGATCAAGGGCGACGACGCCAGCACCGAAGCGCATCGCAAGTTCTACGACGAGTACAACGCCGTGCTCGACATGGACGCCGACTACTACCTCGACACGATCAAGGTTGTCTTTCAGGACTTCAAACTCGTCAACGGCACCTGGGACGTCAAAGGCCCCAACGGCCAACTCGAGCGCGTGCGCCCGCAAGACATCACAACCACTGCACTGTTCTCGGTAGAAGGTGAGCTGGACGACATTTCCGGCTCCGGCCAGACCCAGGCCGTGCACGCCTTGTGCAGCGGCGTGCCCGAATCCCGCCAAAGCCACCTCGAGGCCAAAGGCGCCGGCCACTATGGCATCTTCTCCGGCAAACGCTGGCGCGACATCGTGTACCCGCAAGTCAAGAAATTTATTTTGGCGAATCATGTTGAAATAAACGATAAGCCATCAAGTCACGTAATCGTTGAAAAATCTGCTATTAAAAAGGCTCCTAAAAAGGCAGTTATTTCAGCAAAATTTTCTTCAAAATCCAAAATAAAAGCAAAATCAGCACGAGCCGGCCGCTGAAACGCTCGCCAAACCACAGGCCAATCGACTCGCCAATCCACGCGATAAGCCGCTGATGGCGCAGCCGCCCCCGATTCTTCTGGCGCAGAAGATTCTGGCGGCGCTGCCCCAAACCCAGTGCACGCGCTGCGGTTTCCCCGATTGCGCCGGCTATGCCACGGCCATTGCCGACAACACGGCCCCCATCAACCAGTGCCCGCCCGGCGGCGCTGAAGGCGTGCAGCGCCTGGCCGCCCTCACCGGCCGCCGCATCGAACCCCTGAACCCCGAAAACGGCACCGAAAGCCCGCGCGCGGTGGCCGTCATCGACGAAAACTGGTGCATCGGCTGCACCCTGTGCATCGACGCCTGCCCGACCGATGCCATTCTGGGCAGCAACAAGCTGATGCACACGGTGATCGAGCCGTATTGCACCGGCTGTGAACTCTGCCTGCCGGTGTGCCCGGTGGATTGCATTGCGATGGAGAACGTCTCGGGAGCAAATACCGGCTGGGCAGCGTGGTCACCAGCGCTGGCTGAGGAAGCTCGAAGCCGATTTGAATTCAGAAGCGAGCGCTTAAAACACAATGACGCCGACAGGTTGACGCGCCACGAGTCTGAGCTGCAAGCGACGCTTGACGACCTGCCCGCTCACTCCCGAATCACAGATCTTTCCGCATTGGAGAAAAAACGCGCGGTGGTAGAAGCGGCGCTGGCGCGGGCCCGCACCCAAAAGCGTTAGCGGGCGACTGCTTGGTTCACACCCAGTTCAAAATGTCGGAAATATTTACAGCAAGGCTCACATTTCGTACTAACCTATCGTAACGCGTTGAATTCATTCAACATTATTAAATGGCATAGTTCGTGCGTATTTGTAGCATCTTGTAACTCCATGTTTAAAATGTCATGAAGCTATCTTCCAAAACTCTGGTTTCGCTGGCCATCGCGTTTTTTGCGGTCAATGCCTCGGCCGCCATACTCGCCAACGCAGTCGGCATCCAAGCCACTGGCGCCTCCTCAACGTCCAATTACGGCGCGCCGTACACCACAGATCGCACCATCGACCAGTCCGACTTGAGCGGTAGCTACGTCTCAGGTGTTACGTCTACCAATGTGATTGACGGCTTTACCAACCTGAGCCTCGGCAACGGATGGCATGGCGCTAATGGCGACGGCAGGGGAAGCATCACCTTTGACCTGGGCGGCTTGTACACGCTGGATCGCATTTACCTGTATTGGATGAACCTCGGAACGGCCAACAACATTGCCGATTTTTCAGTTGAAGTAGGCACGGATGCCTCTTTTACCTCGTCCGTTATCGCGGCAAATTTTGGCGCCCAAACCGCTGCGCAAGAACGCATCGACTTCGCCAGCCTCGCCACCGGCGGGTTTGTTCGCTTGAATTGGACCACCTTGCAGGGCGACTATCCGGGTTTGAACGAATTTATCGCAGGCGGTTTGCTTGCGCAAGTCAACAACGTGCCTGAGCCTTCAACTCTCGCACTGTTGGCGATTGGTTTGGCTGGATTCTCCGCTGCCCGCAAACGCAAAGTCTGATCTCAGCGCTGGAACCCAAAAAAGCCCGACGCGTCGGGCTTTTTTTGCACCTATAATTCATAAAATACCCAACATAGGTGCAAATCATGCAACCGCAAACCTTCACCTCCCGCGAGATGCAAACGCGCTTTGGCGCGGTGATGGACATTGCCAAGCGTGAACACGTCACCATCACGCAGCACGGGCGCCCGGTGGTGGCGATGGTGAGCGTGGAAGACGCCGCAGAGCTGCGCCGCATCCGCGCGGCGCGCGAGATGATGCAATTTCTCGCGCACCTTTCGCCCGTGGTGGAAGCTGAAGCGATGCAAGACGCAGACATTTCCGCTCTGGTGAAAACCTTGCGCTGATCGCCTGGCTCGTCCACGCGCCCAGCTTCGCCATTAACTGTCGTGCAAAAACTGCGCGTGGTGCTGGACACCAGCACCTTGATCGGCTGCTTGCTCAAACCCGCATCGGTGCCGGCGCAGGCGCTTGGCGCGGCCATGCGGGCAGGCGACCTGTTGGCCTCTTTCGAGACTCTGAAAGAACTTGAAGACGTTTTGTCGCGTGACTACCTGGCGCGCTGGCGTTCACTGGAAGAACGCGCGAATTTCCTTCGCATCTACCGCGAGGCCTGTCTGCTCGTTGACGAGATCACGCCAGTCAAAGCCTGCCGGGACCCGAAAGACGACAAATTTCTGGCGCTGTGCCAAAGTGGCGAAGCGACGGTGTTGATCTCCAGCGACCGCGATTTGCTGGACATGACGAACTTTGCCGACACCCAAATTGTGTCTGCGGCGGAGTTTTTGCAGCGGTTGAAAACGCCCTGACGATGACAATGGGGTGAATAGCGCAGCGAAATATAGGGGGAGCGAAGCACAGGACATTCGCGGAGCTATTTGCCCCAGCGGCGTCAGCACACCCCAAGGCGCAGGTCAGACCGCGAGTGCCCAATTCTCAAACTGCAAAGCTGGCACACGTTCAAACTCCCGCAGGTTGTTGCTGACAAGCGTCAAGCCCTCACTGCGGGCATGCGCGGCAATGTGCAAATCGTTCACGCCAATCGTCTGGCCCTGCTTTTCCAGCGCCGCTCGGATTGCGCCATAGTGCTGCGCGGCTTTGGCGCCGTAAGCCAACACCTCCAACCGGCTGCAAAAGTCTTCAACCACCGCCAAATTGGCACTGGGATAAGCGCTTTTTTCTGCGCCGTGCTGCAACTCGGCCAGGGTGATCGCAGAAATGGCCATTCGGCCGGCGTTCTGGTTGAAGATTTCAAGCGCCTGCAAGGGGCGGCGTTTG
>JANMMR010000669.1:0-4510 GCA_031373455.1 Rhodoferax sp. | reverse complement strand
TTCCCGCCCGACGCCTCGTTTGAAGAGGTCGCCTGCGCCACCCTGGGCGTGCTCGCGCCGCTGGTGGGCATTATTGGCGCGATGCAGGCGGCTGAAGGTTTGAAACTGCTCAGCGGCGCTGGCCGGTCGCTGGCCGGGCGGCTCTTGATGCTCGATGGCTTGGCAATGGAGTGGAGCGAAATCCGCACCTCGCGCGACCGGGCCTGCCCGGTGTGTGCAGCACGCGGCTGAGCTCGGGCTGCGAATTTCCAAGACACCAACACCCGCATTCATACCCAAATTGGGGTTTTTCTCGGTTGAAATTAGCGTCGAGAGCCGATTTTTTATTGAAATCGGCTGCCAAGTCACGTATTTATTTGATAGTTTGCTATCAAAATAATATCATTTCGTCATTGCGCTATTTTGGAGTGTGCGGACAAGCGCCGTGCCGTTTGCGGAAATCACGCGGGTGTTCGGCGCGGGCGTCGGCAAACAGGCCGCGTCGCGCGGCTTTGGCATGGGTCTGCTCGGCGCTGTAGGCGCTTTTGTAGCGCTTGTATTCGTGCGCCCAGGCCTGGCCGCCAGCGACCATTCGACTGCCTGCGTCGACCTGCGGCACGCCGACGCCTGCAAATTCGTCAATTTTGATTCGCGCCAGCAAGCGCCCGAACGCATCGCGTCGCTTACCCTCAACATGCACCTTTTTGTGCAGCACCAGCTCGATGAGCGCCGCCCTGGACGCGACCCCGCCGACTTGGCAGATTTCCGGCGCGTCGATGCCGTCGATGCGGATGTTGACGGCTTGGCCACCGGGTTTCGGCTTCACGCCAATTTTGGCCGGCCGCACCCACAGCGTGTCGCCGTCCGAGACATGGGTGACGGTGCCCTGCCATCCGGCGCCTGAATATTTCGCCGGCGCGGCCCACGCGTGGCCATTCAAACCGCAGGCCGTAGCTATAATAAATATAGCTGCATAAAAAATTCCCATCAATGGCCATGCCTCTCTTGTTGATCCAGCATACACAGCCCGGTACCGTGTAAACCCGCCGCGATGGATCTACAACGCCTCTTCCCCTTTTTCGGTTGGCCCAGGCCCCAAGGCGCGCTGCTCAAAAGCGACATCGCTGCCGGAATCACCATCACGCTGATGGTGATTCCGCAAGGCGTTGCCTATGCCGCGCTGGCCGGCATGCCGCTGGTCACCGGCATTTACGCAGCGCTCCTGCCGGCGCTGGTGGCGGCATTGTGGGGCTCCTCAGTGCGGCTCTCGGTGGGGCCAACCGCGTTGACGTGCCTGCTCGTGGGCTCGTCACTCGCAGGGCAAGCCGCCACCGGCAGCGCTGAATGGGTGCAGCTGGCCGTTTGGCTGGCGATTTTGTCCGGCGGTTTGCAGTTGCTGCTGGGCCTGGGCAAGTTTGGCTGGTTGCTCAACCTGGTGAGCTCGCCGGTGCTCACGGGGTTCACCCAGGCGGCGGCGATCTTGATTTTGCTCTCGCAGTTGCCCGCGTTGATGGGCCTCGAAGGCGGCCTGGCCACCTTGCTCCAGCAGCCGCGCTTCAACATGCCAGCTGCGCTGTTTGGTGTGGGCAGCCTCGCGGCGATGTTGGTGGGCAAGCGCTGGCTTGCGCGCGTGTTGCCAAGTTTCCCGACCATCATCGTTGTGGTGGTGATCAGCGCCGCTTTGAGCGCCTGGCTGGGCCTGGCGCAAGCCGGCACGCCTGTGGTGGGCCACCTGCCGGCGGGTTTGCCGAGCCTGTATTGGCCGGGTTTGTTGCCGTGGAGCAGCTTGAGCGCCCTGATCCTGCCGGCGCTGGTGATCACGCTGGTGAGTTATCTGGAGACCGCCTCCAGCGCCAAAGCCGAGCACCAGAACGCCGGCACGCGCTGGAATGAAAACCAGGACCTGATCGCCCAGGGGTTGGCCAAATTCACGTCGGCCCTGTGCGGCTCCTTCCCCACCAGCACCTCCTTTTCCCGCGCGGCGATCATGCTGCACGCGGGCGCCAAGAGCGGCTGGACCACGGTGACCACGTCTGTGCTGATCGTGCTGGCGCTGTTGTGGCTGATGCCCTTGCTGCAAGACGTGCCCAAATCGGTGCTGGCGGCGGTTGTCATGGCGGCGGTGGGCGCGCTGGTCAAACCGCGCTCGCTGCTGGTGTTGTGGCGCGTCTCCAAAGTCGAAGCTGTGACCGGCGGCGTGACGTTTCTGTTGACCCTGGCGACCGCGCCGCGCCTGCACTGGGGCGTGCTGGCGGGTTTGCTGATGAGCCTGAGCCACTTTCTGCACCACCGCCTGCACCCGCGCATCATCGAAGTGGGCTTGCACCCCGACGGCAGCCTGCGCGACCGCCATTTGTGGCACTTGCCGCCGCTGGCGCCCCAGCTCTACGCCTTGCGCATGGACGCCGAGCTCGATTTCGCCTCCAGCAGCGGCTTTGGCCTGGCGATATCGCAGCACCTCGGTGCGCACCCCGAGACGCGCCACGTGTGCCTGTTCGCGCAGCCGATCAACCGGGTTGACGTGACTGGCGTTGAAGCCTTTACACAAATGCGCACAAGTCTGGCCGAGCGCGGCGTTACCCTGCACATCAGTGGCATCAAGCTGCCGGTGGAACAGATCCTGCGCCGCACCAAGGCGCTGGACGACGGCCCCCTGCTCAAGATGTACCGCACCGACCCTGAAGCGCTGGCTGCGCTGGCCCGGCTGTGAGTAGCGGCGCCACGGCGACAAAATCCCTCAGTGTGATTAACTCAAAATCAGTAACTGGCCTGTTTTTCAACCTATTTATCCCCCCTTCAATGCGTATCAGCCTGTTAGACTTGTATCAATATACCCACCCATCAGGCCCAGAAGAACCTGAACCGAAAGCCGTGACGCTGCCCCAGCACTCTCCCCATGTTGACCTGCACGGCCTGCAACTGAGAGATGCGTGCGCACTGTTGAGCCACGGTGGCGCCAATGCGCAGCAAGTGCCCGGCGAGAGCGACACCGCGTATTTGCAGCGCGTGATCGACCTGCTGTGTGACCTCTCGCTCAAGGACCCGCTCACGGGCCTGGCCAACCGGCGGCACTTTCTCACGGTGCTCGAGCGCGAGTTGTCCATCGTCGCGCGATCGGGCGAATCCACCTTGCTGTTGATGCTCGACATCGACCATTTCAAACGCGTCAACGACAACTACGGCCACCCGGTGGGCGACAGGGTCTTGCAGGCCGTGGCCACGTGCCTGAAGTCCTGCCTGCGGCCCAAAGACACGGTGGTGCGGTACGGCGGCGAGGAGTTCGCCGTGGTGCTGCCGGATTGCCACGTCACCTTTGGCATGGTGGTCGCCGAACGCATGCGCGAGCTGGTGCAGGCCATGACGGTTTCCGTCTCGCCCGGCGTCAGCATCGCCATCACCATGAGCATCGGCGGCGCTTTTGCATCGCAACTCATTGGCAGCAAAGCCGCCGCCTGGATCGAGCTGGCCAACAAAGAGCTGTACCGCGCCAAATCAGGCGGCCGCAACCGCGTCTGTATCGACCAGCCGCTGCTGGTGGAAGTGAGCGCCGAAGAAAAAAGCCAGCTGTTTGTCGATTTTTCGCAAAACGACTCGCGTTGGGGCGGCAGTTTTTATGGCGATCTGCAAGACGAGGCCGACAGCAGCTTCGTCATGCCCGAGCTCGAACCCGGGTCGGCCCCAGAGCCTGAGCCTGAAGCCAGCCACACCCCAGCTGTGCCATCGACAAAAACCCAGGAGAGCCTGGGATGAGCGACCTCGTTATCTCCGCGCCGGCACCGCTGGCGCAACAGTCCGGGCACGGCGCTTTGGGCAAGAGCGGCACGCCCCAGGGCAAAGTGCTGGCCGTGACCAGCGGCAAAGGCGGCGTCGGCAAGACATTCTTCTCGGCCAATCTGGCGGCAGCCCTGGCCAAACGCGGGCAAAGCGTGGTGGTGCTGGACGCCGACCTGGGCCTGGCCAACCTCGATGTGGTGCTCAATCTGCACCCCAAAGTCACGTTGCACGACGTGTTCTCGGGCAAGGCTGGCCTTCAGCAGGCCATCACCCCGGCACCGGGCGGGTTTTCAGCGATTTTGGCGGGCTCCGGCATGGTCGAATACTCGCGCCTGAACGCCGACACGAGGGAAGAATTCAAGCGCGTGGTCACCGCCTTGTCGCTTCATTTTGACGTGGTGCTGCTGGACACAGGCGCCGGCATCTCCGATGGCGTGTTGTTCACCATCTCGCTGGCCAACCAGGTGCTGGTGGTGGCAACGCCCGAGCCCACATCGCTCACCGACGCCTATGCCACCATCAAGGTGCTGGCCACCCAGCAGGGCCGCAAGGAAGTGCGCCTGGTGGTCAATCAGACCGCCCGTGTGGGCGACGGCCGCGCCATCACCACGCAGTTGCAGCAGGTGCTCGACCGGTTTGTCGTGAACCCGCAGGCGAGCGCCCCAGGCAGGCCGGCAGCGCCTGGCAGCGCGCCGCCCAAACCCGGCGGCCCGGCGATGAAACTCGTCCACCTGGGCGATATCCCCGGCGACCCGGC
>JANMMR010000379.1:0-5452 GCA_031373455.1 Rhodoferax sp. | reverse complement strand
GAGGCCGATGCGGTTCACGTGGGTTTTGCCGATCACACCGGCGCCAATCAAGGCAATGGTTGTTTTGGTCATGGGGTTCATTTGGTGGAGTGGGCTCACGGATCAAATCAGGTTGCGCATGGCGCGCGCCGTTTCCTGCAGGATCGGCAACACGCGGCGCAGGGCGTTTTCAGTGGTTTCCTGGCCCATCGGCATGGTGACATTGAGGGCGCCCACGAGGTCGCCGCGCATGTCAACCAAGGGCACCGCAATGCCGCGCATGTCCAGCTCGAGCTGCTGCTCGGAGACACACCAGCGCTGCGCGCGGATCTGGGCCATTTGCTGGCGCAGCACCTCCTGGTCGGTCACGGTGTGGGTGGTGTAGGGCTTGAGCTCGTGGGTGGCCAGCCAGTGTTTGAGCCACTCGGGATCGCTCAAGGCCAGCAGCAGCATGCCCGACGAGGTGACCTGCGCCTGCACCCGCGCCCCCACCACGTAACCGGTGTTCATGTAGACATTGGAGCCATTGCGAGCGAGGTAAACGATGTCACCACCGTCCAGCACACTCATGAACGCCGTCTCTGACGTGCCGGAAGTGACGCGCTGCAAAAACGGCTGCACGATGCGCGGCAGGCGCGCTGATTCGAGGTATGACTGGCCCAGGCGCATCACGCCGGGTGTGAGCCAGAAGAGTTTGCCGTCGGTGGCCACATAACCCAGGTACGTCAGCGTCAAGAGGTGCCGCCGTGCGGCTGTGCGACTGAGCCCGGTGCGTGCGCCTACCTGTGCAGGCGTGAGGCGCGGGTTGGCGTAGTCGAAGGTTTCGATGATTGCCAGGCCCTTTTGCAGGCCGGCAATCCAGTCCCGTTTCTCCAGCGGTGCGGCGGTGGAAAACGCGCGTGCGGGCAACAGGTGGGCGGGGGTGGTTGGCATGGCGCGTCAAACTCTGACGCCTGTATTTGACCGGAAAAGTGCTTCAGGGCTAACCCCAGTAACGGCCGATTATCGTACAAAAATGTCTGCTAATCGATCAAAAATTGGTTTTTCCTGTGACGGTTGTGCGCTGTTTGCCGATACATTTCACTGCGGCTTTTCACTTGCTGTCCGGGTTCATGCTGTCAACCAGCCTGCCCTGCGCCTGGTTAGTGAACCTGATGTGGATGGCATTCAAGGCCGTTCACGGATTCGATTTTTATTACCCGAGGAAACTCTCATGCAGAAACGATTTGCCCTTAAATTGGTCGCGGTTTGCGCTTTGGCGCTGTCGGCCACCGCCACGTTTGCCCAAGACGCCATCAAACTGGCGGCAATTGTTGAACTCTCCGGTGGTGGTGTGGTGTCTGGCACCAACTTCCGCGACGGCATCAAACTCGCCGTGAACGAGATCAATGCAGCCGGCGGCATCATGGGCAAAAAAATCGCCATGACCGAAATGGACACCCAAACCAACCCGGGCGTGGCCAAAGGTTTGGCGCAAAAGGCGATTGACGACGGTGCGTTTGCCATTTTTGGCCCGGTGTTTTCCGGCTCGATCCTGGTCTCCATGGCGGAAAGCCGCAAGGCCGAAGTGCCCAACTGGACCGGTGGCGAGGCTTCTGCCATCACCGCACAGGGCAACCCCTACATCTTCCGCACCAGCTTTGGCCAGGCAACTTCGTTCCCGAAAATTGCCAAACACATCACCAGCAAATACAAAACCATCGTCGTGGTTTACCAGAACAACGACTTTGGCAAAGGTGGCCGTGACGCCATCGTGGCGAACCTCAAAGACAGCCCGACCAAGATCGTCGCAGAGATTGCCACCGAGCCGAACCAGCTTGACTTCTCCTCCGCCGTGATCCGCGCCAAAAACGCCAACGCAGACGCCACCTTTGTCTACGTGACCGAAGAAGAGTCGGCACGCGCGCTGCGCGAGTTCAAAAAGCAGGGTTACACCAAACCGCTGATTGGCGTGACCACACTCACCGGACAAAAAGTGATCGAACTCGCCGGTGACTCCGCCAACGGTGCCTTCGCGCACGTGGGGCTGACCATCGACGCACCCATTCCTGAAATGCTGGCGTTCAAGGCCAAGTTCTACAAGGCTTACAACTACTTCACCGACCACAATGGCATCAAGGGTTACACCGGCGTGTACACCATGAAAGCTGCCATTGAAAAGGCCGGCAAGCTGGACCGCAAAGCTGTTGCCCAGGCGATGAAAGGCTTCAAGGTCAGCGCGAAGAAGTACCCTGGCGTCATCATGGACACCCAGTTTGACGACAAGGGCGACATCGACCGCGAGAGTTTCCTGGTTGAAGTGAAAAATGGCCGCCAGGAAGTAGTGGCAACTTTGCCTCCCTTGAACGCTGCCAAGAAGTAATTCTCCGGCTCCCAGGATGCCCTGACTCCCCTCCGCGACGGGTATGTGACGGAGTAGAGTTGGGGCATCGTCGTTTTCAAGCGGTGAAACTCTCATGACTGATTTCTTCCAGCTGCTCTTCAGCGGCATGGCAACCGGCTGCATTTACGGGCTGGCCGCCCTCGGCTTCACCCTGCTGTGGCAGGCGGCTGGCACCATCAACTTCGCGCAGGGCGAGTTCGTCATGCTGCCGGCCTTTGCCATGCTCGGCTTCATGGCCATGGGCGCCCCGTTTGCCGTGAGCAAGGCCTGGCAGCGCTGGCCTCGGTGGTGGTGCTGGGTTGGGTGTTCAAGCGCGGCCTGGTCGACCCGCTTTTCAAATTCGGCATGATGCCCATCGTGGTGGCCACCATTGGCCTGTCGATCGTGATGCGCAATTCGGTCAAGGCGGCGTACAGCGCCGAGCCGCACCCCTTTCCGAGCCTGTTTTCGGAAACCCTGTTCAAGTTTGGCGGCGTGACCGTCAGCATGTCTGACGTGGGCACTTTGGTGCTGGCACTCCTGATTGTTTTTGGCACGCAGGCGTTTCTTGCCAAAACCGTGACCGGCCGCGCCATGCAGGCGGTGGCACAAAACACTGAAAGCGCCACGGTGCTGGGCATCAACGTTCCGCGCATGATTTTCTACACCTTTGCCATCAACGCGGTGCTGGCCACCTCGGCGGCCTTGCTGGTTACGCCGACTTACCTTGCCAAGTTCGATATGGGTGAGGGTTTGGGCACCAAGGCATTTTTCGCCGCCATCATTGGCGGTTTCAACAATTCACGCGGCGCGCTGGTGGGCGGCCTGATTGTGGGCGTGAGCGAAAACCTTGCCGCAGCCTACATTTCGCCCGCCTACAAGGATGCGGTGGCCCTGATCATCTTCATGGTGGTGATTCTCTTCAAGCCGCAAGGTTTGCTTGGGCGCAAAGAGGAGCGCAAGGTATGAAAAAGTCGCATCTGGCCATCGCCCTGGTGGCCACGGTCTTTCTGCTGGTGACGCCGCAATTCCTCAAGAACTACGGCATTTACCTGATGAGTTATTGGCTGATTTTTGTGCTCGCCACCATGGGGCTGAACCTCACAGTGGGTTATGCCGGGCAGAAGTCATTAGGGCACGCGGCGTTTTTTGGCCTGGGCGCTTATGCAGTGGCGATCCTGATGAAGGCCGGCTTCAGCTGGTGGCTCGGGTTGCCGGTGGGCATGTTGATCTGTTTTGTCACTGGCATCGTTGTGGGGTTCCCGGCGCTGCGCGTGCAGACCATTTACCTCGCTTTTGCCACGCTGGGTTTCAACACCGCGATTTACCTGGTGATGCGCAACGAAGAGTGGCTTACCGGTGGCACCTTTGGCATCAACAACATTGCGCGCCCGGGGTTCCTCGGGCTCTCGCTGGACAAAAACCTCACGTACTACTACTTCGTGCTGGCGGTCGTGCTGGTGTTTGCGCTGTTGTTGGCCGGACTGCTGCGCTCGCCCTGGGGCAAGGCCTTCACGGCGCTGCGCGACAACCCGATCCGCGCCGAAAGCCTGGGGGTGGACACCCGCAACTACACACTGCTGGCCTTTGCCATCGGCGCTGTGTATGCCGGCGTGGCTGGCGCCCTGTTTGCACCCTTGGTCGAGTTCATCGAGCCGGCGCCGTTTGCGGTGGGCATTTCCATCATGATGTATTTGATGGTGGTGGTGGGCGGGCCGGGCTATTTCCTCGGGCCGGTGCTGGGTGCTGCCGTGGGTGTGATCGTGCCCGAGTGGATGCGCGATGTGCCGCGCATGTCCGATTGGTATTTGCCCCTGTTTGGCGGTGTGGTGGTGCTGATGATGATCTGGCTGCCCGATGGCCTATTGAGTTTGCCTGACCGCATCAAGGCCCGGCGCGACTCGAAACTTGCCAGCGAAAAACGCGCCGCTGCGGTGTCCACGATGGGGGTGCAGCCATGAACCAGCTGGTCCAGCCCATCCTCAAAGTGACGGGCCTGAAAAAAGCCTACGGCGCCATCCAGGCCGTCGGTGGTGTGAGTTTTGAAGTCTTGCCCGGGGAGATTTTTGGCGTGATTGGCCCAAATGGCTCAGGCAAAACCACGCTGTTCAATTCCATGCTCGGGCAGATCACGCCAGACGCAGGAACCATCGAGCTCAAGGGCGAAGACGTCACCATGCATGGCCCGCTGGATTTGAACCGCCGGGGCGTGGGCCGCACCTTCCAGACCCTGCAGGTGTTTGGCAAGATGACGGTGCGCGACAACCTGATCGTCGCCGCGCAGGAACACAAGGGCTCCATGCTCAGCCGCATCTTTGCACCGTCTGACTCCGGCTTGGGCGACAAGGCCGACGCGCTCATCAAGCAGTTCCGCATCGAACATGTGGCGCATTTGAAAGCCGGCACCTTGAGTTATGGGCAGCAAAAGCTGGTCGATATCGCCATGGCCTTCATGAGTGAGCCCGATCTGGTGCTGCTGGACGAACCTTGCGCTGGGGTGAACCCGAGCTTGGTGGGCGGCATCTCCACGCTCCTCAAAGACCTGAACCGCAACCCGCGCTTCGGCAAAAAGAGCTCGTTCGTCGTGATTGAACACAACATGGATTTTGTGATGGACCTGTGCCACCGCATCATGGTGCTGGTGGAAGGCCAGATCATGGCCATCGGCACGCCAGCTGAAATCCGCGCCAACAAACAGGTGCTCGACGCCTACCTGGGAGCCTGAGCATGAGTGCGAACAACCCCAACGGCAGCTTCACCAACGACGCTGCCTCCCACTCCAGCGCCACCGGCGAGATCTGCATTGAATTCGACAACGTCGTGGCCGGCTACAAGGAGTTCATGATCTTGAACAACCTGAGCCTCAAGGCCAAACGCGGCAAGATCACCTTGCTCTTGGGCCCCAATGGCGCCGGCAAATCAACCGTGCTCAAAACCCTGTTTGGCCTCTTGACGCCGCGCCAGGGCCGCGTGTTGCTCAATGGCGAAGACATTGGCGGCGCCGACCCGAAAACCCTGCTGGCCAAAGGTGTGGCCTTTGTGCCGCAAGGGCGCAACCTGTTTCCGCAACTCACGGTGATGGAAAACCTGGAGTTGGGCGGCATCACCATC
>JANMMR010000642.1:0-3017 GCA_031373455.1 Rhodoferax sp. | reverse complement strand
CACCTTAGCCTGGACCACCCGCGTCACCGCCGGCATGGGCAGCGCTGGCCCCGGGGGCCCCGGAGGCCCCCTTGACCGACAAACACTGGTACCCGATCTACGAAGCCATGGTGCAGTACGACATTCCGGCAATGGTGCATGTGTCGACCAGCTGCAACGCCTGCTTTCACACCACCGGCGCGCACTACATCAATGCCGACACCACCGCTTTCATGCAGTTGCTCGAAGGCAACCTGTTCAAGGATTTCCCGACCCTGCGCCTCCTGGTGCCGCACGGTGGCGGTGCCGCGCCGTACCACTGGGGCCGCTACCGGGGCCTGGCCGACATGCTCAAGAAGCCGATTCTGGAGGATCACCTCCTGAACAACGTCTTCTTTGACAGCTGCGTCTACCACCAGCCCGGCATTGATTTGCTCAACACCGTGGTGCCGGTTAAAAACGTGCTGTTTGGCTCAGAGATGATTGGCGCCGTGCGCGGCATCGACCCGCGCACCGGCTTCAATTTCGACGACACCAAGCGCTACATCCAGGCCAGCAAGATCCTCAGCGACGCTGACCGGTATCAGATCTACGAAGGCAATGCGCGCCGCGTGTTCCCGCGCCTGGATGCGCAACTCAAAAAACAAGGACTTTAATCATGTACGAAATGGGCATCGTCAAACGCAACATCATCCGCGCCGACAAGGCTGCGGTCGAAAAAATGGGCCGTTTTGGCTCGGCCACGGTGCACGAGGCGCAGGGCCGCGTGGGCCTCATGAACACCTACATGCGGCCGATTTATGCGGGCGCTCTGGTCAGCGGGCCAGCGGTCACGGTGCTGCTGCACCCCGGCGACAACTACATGCTGCACGTGGCCGCAGAGCAAATCCAGCCGGGCGACATCGTCGTAGCGGCGATGACGTCCCCCAACACCGACGGCTTTTTTGGCGACCTGCTGGCCACGTCGTTCCAGGCGCGGGGCGCACGCGCGCTCATCATCGACGGCGGCGTGCGCGATGTGAAAGAGCTCACTGCCATGGGTTTCCCGGTGTGGAGCAAAGCCATCAGCTCCAAGGGAACCGTCAAGGCCACATTGGGCTCGGTGAACATCCCGGTGATTTGCGCCGATGCGATGGTCAACCCGGGCGATGCCATCGTGGCCGATGACGACGGCGTGGTGGTCGTGCCCGCTGCCTGGGCGCAACGTGTAGCCGACGCAGCTGCAGCCCGCGAAGCTAACGAAGGCGAAAAACGCGCCAAGCTGGCCAAGGGCATTTTGGGCCTTGACATGTACAACATGCGCGAGCCGCTGGCCAAGCTGGGCCTCAAATACGTCGACTGAATACTGTCATGAGCAAACCGACTTCAGGCAATTTCACTAAAACCGAAGGCTGGCTCGACTGGTACAGCGGCCCGGCCAAACCCCGCTTCAAACTGCCTGCGGGCGCCGTCGACGCGCATTGCCATGTGTTTGGTCCGGGTGCCGAGTTCCCGTACGCGCCCGAGCGCAAATACACGCCGTGTGACGCCAGCAAGCAGCAACTGTATGCGCTGCGCGACCACCTTGGCTTCGACAAAAACGTGGTCGTGCAGGCCACCTGCCATGGCGCAGACAACCGTGCCATGGTTGATGCGCTGGTCAACAGCCAAGGCAAGGCGCGCGGTGTTGCCACCGTCAAACGCTCGGTGACCGATGCCGAAATCCAGGCCATGCACGACGCCGGTGTGCGCGGCGTGCGGTTCAACTTCGTCAAGCGCCTGGTCGACTTCACGCCCAAGGATGAGCTGCTGGAAATCGCCACCCGCATCAAGAAATGGAACTGGCACGTCGTCATCTATTTCGAGTCCGTTGATTTGCCGGAGTTGTGGGACTTCTTCACCGCATTGCCGACCACTGTGGTGGTGGACCACATGGGCCGCCCCGACGTGAGCCAACCGGTCGACGGCCCCGAGTTCGCCCTGTTTGTGAAATTCATGCAACAGCACCCGAATGTGTGGAGCAAGGTGAGCTGCCCCGAGCGCCTCTCGGTCACAGGCCCCAAGGCCCTGAACGGTGAACAAAACGCCTACACCGACGTGATCCCGTTCGCCCGAAAAATCGTTCAAACCTTCCCTGATCGGGTGTTGTGGGGCACCGACTGGCCGCATCCAAACCTGAAGGACCACATGCCCGACGATGGCCTGCTGGTCGATTTCATTCCGCACATCGCCGTGACAAAAGAACTGCAGCAAAAATTGCTGGTCGACAACCCGACGCGGCTGTATTGGGCCGATTGAACATTCAAAACAAAGGAGACAAACATGACAGATCAGCGTTCTCACAGCCACCGTTCCCTGAGAGTTGCCGGTTTGCTGGCTGCGGCGTCCTTGCTGGCGGCCTGCGGCACGATGGGGCCCAGCGCCCCTACAGCGACGTTCAGCCTGGGTGAAGATGTTGCCAAGGCCTGTGCCGCATTGGCCGCCCCCATCGACGCGTCTGCCGTTGGCCTGCCCAATGGCGGCACGACCATCGATTCCGCTGGCCTGGTGACCTCGACCTTCCTGAGTGTGGCCGAACGCGGAGCCACGCCGTCGTCACGGGTCAACCCGGAAACCCCCACCAACTGCAAGGTGCTGGGCCGCATCCTGCCGGTGGACAAGAGCGCGCCCCCGATCCTGTTTCAGGTGAACCTGCCGCTTGAGTGGAACGGCCGCACGGTGCAATACGGCGGCGGCGGATTCAACGGCTCGGTAACCACCGCCACGGGTTTGATCCCCGCTGGCCGGTATGACCAGCCTTCGCCTTTGGCGCAGGGCTATGTGACCTACGGCACCGATTCAGGCCACCAAAATGCGCCCGGCGTTGCCCCCCAGGCCTTTGCGGCAAACGAAGAAGCGTTTGTCAACTTCGCCCATGCCTCGTACAAGAAGGTGCGCGATGTCGCCGTCGCCTTGACGCAGCGCGCTTATGGCCGGGCGCCGTACAAGCTGTACTTCGTAGGCAGCTCCGAAGGTGGCCGCGAAGGGCTCACCATGGCGCAGCGTTACCCCAACGACTT
>JANMMR010000634.1:0-1649 GCA_031373455.1 Rhodoferax sp. | reverse complement strand
ACGTCGCGGTCGTGGAAGCAGTAATACGGCGCGCCGAGTTTGCTGAAAAACTCGAAGGCGGCGTCGGCTTTTTGGCGGGCAGCGGCCATCGGGTTGGCGGCAGCGGCAGCGGTTTGCCACGGGCGCTCGAAGGTGCCGTCGTAACCGAAAGGGTCAAACCCGTTCCAGCTGAAGCTGTGCCAGTAACAGACGGCGAAACGCAGTTGCTCCTGCATGGTTTTGCCAAGCACCATCTTGTTTTTATCGTACCACTTGAATCCTAGTGGATTTGTGGACGATGAAGTCACGAATTCAATGGGTTTTATGCTATTAAAATAGGTTAACATATTGGTTGTAAAATATACAAAGATATTATTTAAATTAAAAACCAACGCAATTTATTGAAGTTGTTAACATGGGTATTAACTTTGCGCGGTATCCCGGTACAGGGCCCGAAAACGCTCGTAACGCGGCAACAGCATCACGCGTTCGGCCGAAACCGGCGTGTAGACGCGTTCAACGTCCGGCGCAGGGCAAATCCGGGCGAGATTTTGTGCGCTGTTGTTGCCCGCACCCGTGCTGGCCAGCCACGCCAGCCGCGCTGCACCCAGGGCGCCACCCGCCGCCGAGCCGCTGTGGGTTGCGATTTCAAGGTTCAGGCAAGAGGCGAGCTGCTGCGCCCACATGGCACTTTTTGCGCCGCCGCCCACGAGCGACAAACGTTGGGGGTTGCAGCCTGCCGCCCGCAGCGCGGCCAGGCCGTCACACAGGCCAAAGGTGACGCCTTCGATCACGGCATAGGCCAGGCTGTCGGCGTGGGTGTCGTGGTCCAGGCCATGCAGGCTGCCGCGCACGCTGGCGCTGTTGTGTGGCGTGCGCTCGCCGCTGAGGTAGGGCAGAAAAATTGGGGCCAAGGCGCGCTCGCTCAAGGTGAGCGTGCTGGCCTTGATTTCCAGCTCCGATTCAGCGGCCGCACCCACCAGCCGCGCGGCCCAGTGCAGGCAACTCGCCGCCGAGAGCATCACGCTCATCTGGTGCCATTTGCCCGGCAAGGCGTGGCAAAACGCGTGGGTGGCGCTGGCGGCATTGGGCTGGTAGGTTGGTGTGACGACAAACAACACACCGCTGGTGCCCAGCGACAGGAAGCCCTGGCCGGCCTCAACCGCGCCCATGCCCACGGCGCTGGCCGCGTTGTCGCCACCGCCGCCGGCGACGATCACCGTGTCCTGCAAACCAAGCTGGCGAGCCACGTCATCACGCAACACGCCACTGGTGGCGCTGCCTTCCACGAGGCGCGGCATGTGCGCGCGCGTCAGGCCGGTGCGCTCAAGCAGGGGCTCGGACCAGTCGCGTTGTGCCACGTCCAGCCAGGCGGTGCCGCTGGCGTCGGACATGTCGGTGGCGAAGTCGCCGGTGAGCTGGAAGCGGATGTAGTCTTTGGGCAGCAGCACCTTGGCCACCTTCGCAAAAACGGCGGGCTCGTGTTTCGCCACCCAGCGCAGCTTGGGCGCAGTAAAGCCGGGCATGACGAGGCTGCCCACCACCTGCGGCCACGCGGGGTGGTCGCGCATCAACTCGGCGCATTCCGCGCTGGCGCGGGTGTCGTTCCACAAGATCGCGGGCCGCAACACGTCGTGCCGCTCATTGAGCAACACGGCGCCGTGCATCTG
>JANMMR010000564.1:0-5740 GCA_031373455.1 Rhodoferax sp. | reverse complement strand
GTGTTCATCACGCCGTGGCAAAACCCCACGGATTGCCACTGGGCCGTCATCGCGGCGGTCTTTTCACTCACACGCTGCAGAAGCGTTGCGTAGGGATTTGAATTGACAATTTCTCTTAAATTTTTATCAAATTCAGGAGCAATAAATCCATTTGATCCGTGACTTAATGGGTAATATCTATCTATAACGTAATCGGTAAGAGATTTTAAGTTGTCTAGTTGCTCGTTGTAAGAGAAATGTTCGAAGTGGCCAAACCGGATGAAGCTCGGTGCGACGCGCGTCACCACTGCCGCAGTTTCGATGTCTTCGCGGCGCACACGGGCGTCTGAGCCGGTCACACACAGCGCGCGGGAGGTGGGAATGCCCAAGCCGTGCATCGCCTCGCTGCCCAAGAACTCGCGGATGCTGCTGCGCAACACGGCACGGCCATCGCCCATGCGGGAGTAGGGCGTACGCCCAGCGCCTTTGAGCTGAATTTCGAGACCTGCACCACCGTCGGCAGGCCGCGTCTCCCCGAGCAAAATCGCGCGCCCATCACCCAACTGCCCGGCCCATTGGCCAAACTGGTGGCCGCTGTAGACGCTGGCCAATGGTGTGGAACCCGCCAGCGGGAGGTTGCCTGTCAGCGCCTGCAATAGCAGACCGGAATCCATTTGCGCTGGTGTCAACCCGAGAAGTTGCGCCACCTGCGCGCTGCGGCCAACCCAATACGGCTCGGGCAAGGGTTCGGGCGTCAGCTCAGTGTAAAAATCCGGCCCCAAAGCGGTAAAACCGGGTTGCCAGGCCAGGCCCGTGTCGACCCGGTTTTCCAGGGCTTCGGACAGCCGGTTTGGCGGGGAGTCCAGCGGCAGATTCAATACAGCAGCGTTCATGCAAAGATTGTCCCGCAAAACGCATGCTGACCACCGCCGCTGGGGTATTCTTGCGCCCTGTCAACAACATAACGAGGAGCCTGACCATGCTGGGGTTAATGCAAAGCCAAAATCTGCTGATCTCGTCGCTGATTGAATTCGCCGAGCGACACCATGGCGAGGGTCAGATCGTCTCGCGCCGGGTTGAAGGCGACATTCACCGCTACACCTACAAACAGGTCGCACAGCGCAGCCGCCAAGTCGCCAACGCCCTGGATCGCCTGAAGCTCAATTTCAGCGACCGGGTGGCGACACTGGCCTGGAACGGTTACCGCCATCTGGAACTCTATTTTGGCGTGAGTGGCTCGGGCAAGGTGCTGCACACGCTGAACCCGCGCCTGCACCCCGACCAGATCGTCTGGATTGCCAACCACGCTGAAGACACGGTGCTGTGTTTTGACATGAGTTTTTTGCCGATCGTCAAAGCCGTGCACGCGCGCTGCACCACCATCAAACACTTCGTTGCATTGTGTGACGCGGCGGCCTTGCCGACCGACACGGGCATCCCCGGTTTGCAGAGTTACGAGGCCTGGATTGGCAAGGAGCCCACCACCTACGACTGGCCGCAGTTTGACGAAAACTCAGCCTCCTCGATGTGTTACACGAGTGGCACCACCGGCAACCCGAAAGCCGCCTTGTACAGCCACCGCTCGACCATCCTGCATGCCTACGCGGCCGGCATGCCCGACGTGATGTGCATCAGCGCCCGCGACTCGATCCTGCCCGTGGTGCCAATGTTCCACGTCAACGCCTGGGGCATTCCGTACACCGCAGCGATGACCGGGGCCAAGCTGGTATTCCCCGGCGCCGCGCTGGACGGCAAATCGGTCTATGAGTTGATCGAGTCTGAAGGCGTGACCTTCGCCGCTGGCGTGCCCACGGTGTGGCAGATGATGCTCAGCCACATGAAACCTGCCGGGCTCAAGTTCAGCAAACTCAACCGCACGGTGATTGGCGGCTCGGCCTGTCCGCCGGCCATGATGGCCACCTTCAACCACGACTACAACGTCGATGTGCTGCACGCCTGGGGCATGACCGAGATGTCGCCGCTGGGAACGGTGTGTGTGCTGAAAAACGCGCATCAAAACCTGTCGTCCGAAGAGAAGACAAAAATCCGCCTCAAGCAGGGCCGGGCGGTTTATGGCGTCGACATGAAAATCGTCAGCCCGGACGATGGCAAAGAGTTGCCCTGGGACGGCAAAACCTCGGGCGACCTGCTGGTCAAGGGTCCGTGGATCATCGACAAATATTTCAAGCAGGAAGGCGGCTCGCCCTTGGTCGAAGGCGGCTGGTTCCCCACCGGCGACGTCGCCACCATTGACGCCGAAGGCTTTTTGCAGATCACCGACCGCAGCAAAGACGTGATCAAGTCGGGCGGCGAGTGGATCAGCTCGATCGACGTGGAAAACATCGCCATGGCGCACCCGGCCGTGGCCATGGCCGCCTGCGTGGGCATGCGCCACCCCAAGTGGGACGAGCGGCCCATCATCGCGGTGGTGAAGAAGCCCGGCACAGAGGTGACGCGGGAAGAACTTATTGCCTTCTTTGAGGGTAAAACCGCCAAGTGGCAGATCCCCGATGACGTGGTGTTTGTCGACGCCATTCCGCTGGGCGCCACCGGGAAAATGCAGAAGATGAAGCTGCGCGAGCAGCTCAAAGACTACAAACTGCCGGGCGTGTGAGGCCTTGTGCGGGCAGGGCGCAAAATGTCCCAGCCGTGACAAGCTGGCCTGTAAAAACGCACGATCGTTCTTTTTTATTCAGTACCATTCACGCCCGACCCGCGAAACCCGCTCGTCGAGTGTTTACCAGATCACATAGAAACGATAGGAATTCCCCATGACCGCAACCTACCAAGTTCACGGCGACGTCGCCGTGATCACGCTGAACAACCCGCCCATCAACGGTTTGGGGTACGCCACCCGTGCGGGTATTGCCGACGGCCTGGCCAAGGGCAACGCTGACGCGGCGGTCAAGGCCATCGTCATCACCGGCGCGGGCCGGGCGTTTTCGGGCGGCGCGGACATCAAGGAGTTCAACTCGCCCAACGCGCTCAAGGAGCCCAATTTGCTCAGCGTGATTCTGGCCTGTGAATACTCCAGCAAACCGGTTGTTGCCGCTGTTCACACCATCGCCATGGGCGGCGGCCTGGAACTCGCACTGGGCTGCCATTACCGGGTGGGCGCACCGGGCTGCGCAGTGGCGCTGCCGGAAGTCAAGCTCGGTTTAATTCCTGGCGCCGGCGGCACGCAGCGCCTGCCACGGGTGTTGGGTGTGGAAGTGGCGCTGAACATGATGGTCAGCGGTGAGCCCGTCAAAAGTGAAATGCTGGCCATGTTGCCGGGCCAGAAACTCTTCGACAAGATGGCCAAGAGCGCAGACACCGTGGTGCAGGAGGCCATCGACCTGGCCCGGGAGAAGGCCAGTGTGCGTCCGCTGCCTCTGGTGCGCAATCTGCCGTGCAAACACCCGATGGGCGACGCCTATTTCCAGTTTGCCCGCAACATGGTCGGCGGCATGTCGAAGAATTTCCCGGCGCCGCTGAAAAACGTCGACATCGTCGAAATCGCGACCCAATCAAAATTTGACGAAGGCATGAAGAAAGAGCGCGAGATTTTCATAGCCTTGATGCAAACACCCGAGAGCAAGGCGCTGCGGCACATTTTTGTGGCGGACCGGGCTGCATCCAAGATTCCCGACGTGCCGGCCGATACGCCGCAGCGCGAGATCAAATCGGTGGCTGTCATTGGCGCGGGCACCATGGGCGGCGGCATTTCGATGAACTTCTTGAACGCCGGCATTCCGGTCAAGATGCTGGAGATGAAGCAGGAGGCGCTGGACAAGGGCGTCGGCATCATGAAGAAGAACTACGACTCGCAGGTCAAAAAAGGCAAGTTGAAGCAGGACAAACTTGACCAGCGCATGGCGCTCTTGTCCACCACCCTCGACTACAACGACTTGAAAGACGCTGACCTGGTGATCGAAGCCGTGTTTGAGGAAATGGGCGTGAAAGAAAAGGTGTTCAAGGAACTCGACCGCGTGATGAAGCCCGGCGCAATCCTGGCCAGCAACACCTCGACGCTCGACGTGAACAAGATCGCCTCCTTCACCCAGCGCCCGCAGGACGTGGTGGGCCTGCATTTCTTCAGCCCGGCCAACGTGATGAAGCTGCTTGAAGTGGTGCGCGGTGAGAAAACCGGCAAAGACGTGATGGCCACGGTGATGGCGGTGGGCAAAAAAATCAAGAAAACGGCGGTTGTTTCCGGCGTGTGTGATGGCTTCATCGGCAACCGCATGGTTGAGCAGTATGGCCGCCAGGGCGGCTTTTTGCTGGACGAAGGTTGTACCCCTGAACAGGTGGACAAGGCCATCGAAAAATTCGGTTTTGCCATGGGCCCGTTCCGCATGGGCGACCTGGCCGGCAACGACATTGGCTGGGCCATCCGCAAGCGCCGCGTGGTTGAGAAGCCCGACATGAAGTACAGCAAGACCGCCGATTTGTTGTGTGAAAAAGGCCGCTTCGGCCAGAAAGTCGGCATGGGCTGGTACGACTACGTGGCCGGCAAACGCGACCCGATTCCCAACGTGGAAGTTGTGAAGATGATCGAAGACCACCGCGCCTCGCTGGGCATCAAACCGCGCAAGGTGTCTGACGAAGAAATCGTGCAGCGCCTGGTCTACGCGCTGGTGAACGAAGGCGCACGCATCCTCGAGGAAGGTATTGCCTCCAAAGCCAGCGACATCGACATGGTCTACCTGATGGGTTACGGCTTCCCGCTGTGGCGCGGTGGCCCGATGTGTTACGCCGACGGTGTGGGCCTCTTCAACGTTGTGCAAAGCATGAAGCGCTTCGCCCAGAATCCGCTGGACGACGCCAAATTCTGGGAACCTGCGCCGCTTCTGGCCAAGCTGGTTGCCGAAGGCAAATCCTTTAACTGAGCCACCTGAGCCACCTGATCCATCCACAAGGAGCACTCCATGACATCCGCAGTAATCGTTTCCACCGCCCGCACACCGCTTGCCAAAAGCTGGAAGGGCGCTTTCAACATGACCCACGGCGCCACGCTGGCCGGCCACGCCATCGAACATGCCGTCAAACGCGCCGGCATCGAAGGCGCTGAGGTTGACGACGTGCTCATGGGCTGCGCCAACCCCGAGGGAGCAACCGGCGCCAACATCGCGCGCCAGGCGGCCCTGCGTGCCGGTCTGCCCATCACCACCTCGGGCATGACGGTCAACCGTTTCTGCTCGTCGGGCCTGCAGACCATCGCCATCGCGTCCCAGCGCATCATCGCGGGCGAGGGCGACGTGTATGTGGCCGGCGGCGTGGAGAGCATCTCCTGCGTCCAGCAGGAAATGAACAAACACATGATCGCCGACCCCTGGCTGGTTGAGCACAAGCCCGAGATCTACTGGAACATGCTCCAAACCGCCGAGCAGGTCGCCAAGCGGTATGGCATTGGCCGTGACGCGATGGACGAATACGGCGCCGCCAGCCAGCAGCGCGCCACGGCGGCCCTCGCCGCAGGTTTGTTTGACGCGGAAATCGCGCCAATCACCGTGACCGCCGGCGTGGCAGATGCCGTCATGGGCATGACCACCAAGCAGGTCACCGTGAGCAAAGACGAAGGCATCCGCGCCGGCACCACCAAAGACGGCATCAGCGGCATCAAGCCAGCCATCCCGGGTGGCGTGATTTCAGCCGGCAATGCCAGCCAGTTCTCCGACGGCGGCGGTGCCTGCGTCATCATGAATGAAACCGTGGCCGAACGCAAAGGCTTGAAGCCGATTGGCCGTTTCCTCGGTTTTGCCGTGGCTGGCTGCGAGCC
>JANMMR010000461.1:0-1691 GCA_031373455.1 Rhodoferax sp. | reverse complement strand
GGGTCAAGGAAACCAATTTCGACACCTACCAGATCCTGCGCCTGGCGCAAATGCCAGTGGTGGAAACGGTGGTGGTGCCGACCTTTGATTTCTGGGGCGGCGTGGGCGAGCCGACGATTTGTGTGGCGGCGCCCGCGGTTTTGAATGCACTGATGGCGGCCACTGGAAAACCGGCCCGGAATTTGCCGTTGAAAAACCTCGGCTACACCTTCGCTTGAATATGTCGCCCCCACGCTCCGCCGTTTCACGGGTCGCTGCCCCCCGAGGGGGCTAATTTTTCTAGGGGCGGCCCGTCGAAAAATTTCCCCTCTCTACTGCTATCTCCTGATAGACGGCCCCTCCAGCGGCATGCCATTGGCGCGAACCTTGAGGTACAACTCCAGGTCGCGCAATTCGGCAGCGCCGGGCGGCGGCAACACGGCTTGCACACCGGAATAACACGCGCGCAGGCGCCGGTCCATCGAGCCGATTTTTTGCCAGCTCATGCGGTAAACCGGAAAACCGGTGGGGTTGCCCGGGCTGATCACGTCGACCCGCATCTGTTTGCCGATGTTTTGCTCGTGGCAATGCACACACGCGAGGTTGATGCGGCCCATGCGTTTGGCAAACAAGGCCGTGCCGTTTTCCAGCCGTGCAGACCAGGGGCGCATTTGCTCGCGTACGGGCTGCACGTTGATGGGCAAGCCTTTGGCTTCCTGGTGCAGGAGCGCGCTTAAGGCCAACACGTCGTCGTCGTCGTGGCGCGCGCCGAGGCGCCCGGCCCGCGTGCGGCAGGCGATGATCTGGTCTTCAAGGTTGACGAGTTGTTTGCCATCGGCCGTGAGGCGGGGAAAACCCGGCACCGCCTGGCGCAAACTGGCCGGGGTGTTGTGGCAGCTTTGGCAACTCGCGCCGCCACTGCTGTCTGCCCATTGTTGTTTGCCTTTGTCGAGCCATAGCGACACGGGGCTGTCTTGCTCGTCGGCTTGCAGTTTCAACAGACCGGGCGATAGAAACGCCTTGCCGCTCAGTTTGGAATCATTGGGCCAGGGCTGTGCTGTGGCCGCTGCAATGATCAAGAAATACAGGCCAATGGCAGCGGCAATCCGTGAAAGACATGCGAAGGCCGCTCTCATTTTTCCAGCAAGAGAATGCTTTGTACGCTGCCGCGCGCGCCGGCGTCATCGAGCCAGTCGACCGCAACAGTGCCGCCCTCGGGGGGCACCGTGACCGGAAACGCCACAAACGGGTTGCTCGAAATGCCGGTGCCGGGCTCCATGTCCAGAATCAGTTTGCCGTTGAGCGTGACGCGGATCTGCGTGATCACGTTGCGTTTAACGGGCACGCCCGAGTCGTCCACCCGAAAGCCGGTTTCCATCGGGTGCCCGACGATCCAGCGCGCCTCCACCGTATTGCCGGGGCGGACGGGGCCTACGAACGTCAACCGGGATGGAATTTGAGTAGCCATATCAACAGGGCAAAGGTTTTTGCGCTGGGCCGCCCCAAGCAAAAATGCGGCCCCCTGCGGGGGGCAGGGAGTTACACGAAGTGAATGACCGTGGGGGTATATCAACTACCATCGAAGCAAGCGGAAGAAGTGATGATGGTCGGCTTGCTGGCGCCGCGTTTGCTGCCGTCGGTCATGGTGGCAACCACCCAGGCTTCCTGGGTGCCCGCCAGGCGCAGGCGCGTGCTGAAGTTGTAGCTGGCTT
>JANMMR010000439.1:0-24359 GCA_031373455.1 Rhodoferax sp. | reverse complement strand
GGGCATGGCGGCGATGAATTCCGTGCCGCTGTACGAGCAGGCGCTTGGGGTGATGGCGGCTGAGGCCAAAGCACTTGGCATCAACTGGTCGTTCACCCCGGTGATCGACATCAATGCCGAATTCCGCAGCGCCATTGTGGCCACCCGCTCATTCGGTTCCGACCAGGCGCACATCGAGACGCTGGCGCGTGCCCATGTTCGTGTGATGCAAGTGCAGGGCATCGCGGCCACCGCCAAACATTGGCCGGGCGAGGGTTTTGACGCTCGTGACCAGCACCTCGTCACCACTATCAATCCGCTGTCGATGGCAGACTGGCATGCCCGGTTTGGGCGCTTGTACAAGACGCTGATCAACGATGGCGTGATGAGCATCATGTCGGCCCATATTGCTCTCCCGGCTTACGCAAAGGCTCAGGGCGTCATTGGCCTCGAATCCTGCCGGCCTGCTTCCGTCTCCAGGCTGCTCAATACCCAGCTGTTGCGGGACGAGCTTGGCTTCAATGGCTTGATCACCTCCGACGCCACCACCATGGGCGGCCTGGCCAGCTGGGGTCCGCGCGGGCAGGTGGCACCCGAGGTGATCGAGAACGGCTGCGACATGGTGCTTTTCACGCGGGATTTGAAGGCCGATCTGGACCACATGGAGGCTGCGCTGAAAGACGGGCGACTCTCGCAGTTGCGGGTGGAGGAGGCGCTGATCCGCGTACTGGGCCTGAAGGCGGCACTGGGCCTGCACCGCCAAGCGCCCGGTGCCATTTCAGTTGGACAGGCCTCAGAAAAGCTCAAGACGCCGAACCATCTGGCCGTGGCCGAGGCAGTGGCCGCTGCCAGCCCGACGCTGGTCAAAGACGCGCAGGGCCTGTTGCCACTGACCACGCAACGCCACCGCCGCGTGGTCTTGGTCACCGAGCCCCATCGCAGCGGGTTTGCCCACCTGGCACCACCTGCCCTGATCTTTGGCGAACTGCTAACTGCGCGCGGCTTTGAGGTCAGCCCCTACAGTGCCGAAACGCCGCCTGCCGTCGGCAGGACCGATCTCGTGATCTTTCTACTTGCACAGGAATCGCTGCTCAACAAGTCACATATTTACCTCGATTGGGCGGCCTTGCTGGGCCCGGTGGAGCGGGCCATGACGCGTGACTGGCATGAAATTCCGACCCTGCTGGTGTCATTTGGCCAGCCGTATTATTTGTATGACGCGCCGCGTATGCCGTGTGTCGTCAACGCCTACACCGCAACGGAACCCGTGCAGCGCGCGGTGGTGCGCAAACTGATGGGCGATGAGCCATTCACGGGCGTCAGTCCGGTGGATGCCTTTTGTGGTTTGCCGGACGCGCTCTATTGAGAGTGGATGGCAAAGCACAACGGAGGTACTCCCGCCACTTCAAGCAGATTGTCGCAACAACAGGGTGTGCGCCAAGGTGCGAGATTGCGGCTGGCCGCCGGCCATCAGATCCAGCAGGATTTCAGTCGCAGCGCAGCCGAGTTCAACCATGGGCTGACCTACCGTGGTGAGGGCGGGTTCAAACACTTCGGCGATGGGCACATTGTCAAACCCGATCACGGCCACATCGTCCGGAACACGGCGGCCAGCCTTGATGAAAGTCTTGATGGCTCCGATCGCCAACGTGTCTGACACGGCGAAAACGGCAGTGGGAGGGTTCGGCTGCGCGAGCAGCGCCGCAGCTGCGGTAATGCCGTGGGCATAGTCCGTGTGCCGCGCAATCTGGATCAAGCCTGGATCGATGGCTATGCCTGCCCGCTCAAGCGCCGCTACGTAGCCTTCATGGCGCTTTTTGGCCCACTGGTAGGTTTCATCGGCCGAGATCAGGCCAATCCGCCGGTGCCCCTGGTTGATCAGGTATTGCACCGCGTCTATCGCTGCCTGGAGATGGTCAATACTGACATAGGGAACCCAGCTGTAGGGCGCAGGCTCTGAGCAGGCAACCCAGCTTAAGTGTTTCATTTCCTGCATGACCTGCGCGTCGCCGTCAATGCGTGCCAGGCTGATGACACCGTCCGCCAGCTTGTTGTGAAGCATCTCGAGAGCGGCAGGGTTTCCCGCCCAACTCGAAGGGGCTGCGGCCAGCACGATGTTGTACCCACGCTGCCGCGTTACCGACTCTATGCCTTGGACAATTTCAGAGTAGTAGGGGTTGGTGAAATCAGGCACCAGCACCAGCAATAGGCGGCTTTCGGCTTTGCGCAAGCTGCGTCCAAATGCGTTGGCCCGGTACCCCAACTCTTCCACGGCGGCCAAGACCCGCTGGCGCGTTGCAATGTTGACGGGCTTGCTGTCATTGAGGACGCGCGACACCGTGGCGATGGAAACACCTGCCAGAGTCGCCACCGAATTGATTGAACCGGGTTTTGCCATGCTGTGTGGTCCTTGGTCAGAAATTTTCCCAATTTTAGGAAAATATTTTCCCATAACTTTGCTGTCGCGTTTTATCGCAAATCCAGAAGGCAATAAAGCAATATTCCTTTTCAGCGATATTTTCAATTGCAGGGTTTGTACCATTTGCACGGCGAATGGGAAATCGTTTACATTTTTGGCGTTTTTCTACCTAAACATCCGACCCGGAGAATCCCATGAAACTGCGCAATTTGCTTCGTCCCATCGCTGCCGCTGCGACGCTTGCGGTGGCCTTGGCGTCACACGCCCAGCAAAACCGAGCTGAAGTCATGCACTGGTGGACCTCGGGGGGTGAATCTGCCGCGCTGAAGGTGTTTTCTGATCAGTTTGCCAAGGCCGGAGGTACCTGGGTCGACACCGCGATTGCCGGTGGCCCCGCTGCGCGCGCGGCTGCCGTCAACCGTGTACTCGGCGGCAAACCGCCGACGGCCATGCAGTTCAACACGGGCAAACAGTTTGACGAATTGGTGGAGGCCGGCTTGATCGCCGACCTGGACGACGTCGCGAAGGCCGGAAACTGGAAAACCGTGGTGCCGCCATTTTTTATTGAAGCGGTTTCAAGAAAGGGAAAAATCTATGCGGTGCCCGTGAACATACACGGCCAGAACTGGCTCTTCTACAACACGGCCGTGTTGCAAAAAGCAGGCGCCAAGGCGCCGACCAATTTTGACGAGTTGCTTGACACGCTTGAGAAGGTAAAAGCGACCGGCGTGGTTCCTTTGGCCTTCGGTGGCGCGAAAAATTGGGAACGGCTGTTGTTCAACACCGCCCTGGTGGCAACCGGCGGAAAGGAGCTTTACTCCAACATTTATTCAAAACGGGATGAGAACCTCGTGAAAAGTGCCGCCTTCAAGAAGGCTGCCGAAAACTTCATTGCGCTGCGCAAGTATGTCGATGCGGGTCACCCCGGGCGCCCATGGAACGACGCAACTTCGATGGTGATTACCGGGAAGGCGGGCATGCAATTCATGGGCGACTGGGCCAAGGGCGAATTTATTGCCGCAGGTCTCACGCCCGGCAAGGAATACGGTTGCACCGTTGTGGGACAGGGTTACATGATGGGAGGCGACGTGTTTGCTTTCGCCAAGGTCAAGGACCCTGCCGAAATGGCCGCCCAGAAGCTGCTGGCAAAGGTATTGATTGACCCGGAAACCCAGCTTAAATTCAATGCCAAAAAGGGTTCAATCCCTGTGCGCAACGACGTGGACGGTTCGTCGCTCGACGCTTGTGCCCAGCAAGGCATGAGGCTTGTGAAGGACGTGAACCGCCAGGTTCCCGACATCAATCTCATTGCCGCGCCTCAACTCGTTGGTGCGCTGGATGATGTGGTTTCCGAGTTCTGGAACAAGCCGGATGGCATGAAGGTTGACGGTTTCATCGCAAAATTTGCGCAAACGCTCAAATCGGCCATCTGAGTTCCCGGCGGCGTTGAATTGTTTTCCGGTCCAAACCATCAGCGCGGGCAATCGCCTGCGCTGATGCACTGAATCCGCACGCCACCATGCCATCTGCGCGCTTCGTAAGGCATATTCCCGCTGCGTTTGCCATGGCACCAGCGGCGCTGGTCGTTTTGGTTGTGTATGTCGGCTGCGTTTTGTGGTCGGTCTATATCTCAATGACCAATTCGCGAATTCTGCCCAACACCAATTTCATCGGGCTGCGTCAATACCAGGCTCTGTTTGACAACACACGGTGGGATGTGTCTGTTGTCAACCTCGCGGTGTTTGGCGTGTTGTTCATCGTGATCACCATCGCGCTGGGTTTCTTGCTGGCAATCCTGATCGACCAGCGTGTGCGCGGCGAGAACCTGCTGCGTTCGATATACCTCTATTCGTTTTCAATGTCTTTCATCGTCACCGGCCTGGTCTGGCACTGGCTGCTCGATCCCACGCTGGGTATTCAGCATCTGGGGCGTCAGATGGGTTTCGAGAACTTCAAATTCGACTGGATTGTTGACCAGGACCGTGTGATCTACACGCTTGTCGCCGCAGGAGTTTGGCACGGTTCAGGCTTGGTGATGGCGATTGCATTGGCCGGTTTGCGTGGCATCGACGAGGACATCTGGAAGGCTTCCCGGATTGACGGTATTCCCGCCTGGCGCACTTATCTCTCGATCGTGATTCCCATGCTCAAAGGCAGCGTGGCCACGTGTTTTGTGTTGTTGTCAATTTCTGTTGTGCGCCTGTATGACCTTGTCGTAGCGCTGACTGGCGGTGGTCCGGGACTGGCCTCTGAAGTGCCTGCAAAATTTGTGATGGACCATTTGTTCGAACGCCAGAACATCGGTATGGCCACGGCGGCCAGCACAATGATGCTGGTTACCGTACTCGCCGTCATTGCGCCATGGCTTTATGTCCAACACCGGCGCGGTCGGCGGGGAGCCAATGCATGAGCGCCAGCATGACCGCAATCGAGCCGTCTGGCCCCAAGCCACAGCGGCTCACGGTGTCGCGATTGCTGATCTACGTGACACTGATCATGGCAGCCTGTACATTTTTGGTGCCGCTCTATGTGATGATCATCACTTCGCTCAAACCCATGAGCGAGATTCGCCTTGGCAATATCCTGGCATTGCCCGCCGCTCCCACGCTGGATGCCTGGGTAGCGGCCTGGACTTCCGCCTGCACCGGCTTGTCTTGCAATGGCATACGCGTGGGGTTCTGGAATTCAGCGTTTATTCTGGTTCCCAGCGTGATCGTTTCAATCGTGGTGGGTGCAGTCAACGGGTATGCGCTGGCGTTTTGGCGCTTGCCGGGTTCTGGCCTGCTTTTTGGTGCCTTGTTGGTGGGTGCATTTATTCCGTACCCGGTGTTTGTCTATCCTTTGGTGCGGATCTTTTCGGAGTTTGGCTTGTATGGGAGTTTGAGCGGTATCGTGCTGATTCACACGATATTTGGCCTTCCAGTCATGACCATACTTTTCCGCAATTACTACCAGTCCTTGCCGCAGGAGCTCTTCAAGGCCGCGCGTGTGGATGGCGCCGGGTTTGTGCGGTTGTTTGTGTCGATCATGCTGCCGATGTCAACGCCCATCGTGATTGTTGCGGTGATCCTTCAGGTCACCGGCATCTGGAACGATTTCCTTCTGGGCCTCATTTTTGCAGGGCGTGAAAATATGCCCATGACCGTGCAACTCAACAACATCATCAATTCAAGTACGGGCGAACGCAACTACAACGTGGAAATGGCTGCCACCATGTTGACCGCGATGGTTCCGCTTTTTGTGTATTTTGTCTCTGGCAAGTGGTTTGTGCGCGGTATCGCGGCCGGCGCAGTGAAAGCATGAAAACAGTATGACCATCCGGCCTTCCAATGTGTCTGTGCGCGGCCTAGATATATCTTTCGGTCCGGTGCATGTGCTCAAAAACCTCGACATCGAAGTCGGCCAGTCCGAGTTCCTCGTGCTGCTTGGGCCGTCAGGTTGTGGCAAATCCACGTTGCTCAATGCCATCGCGGGCTTGATGGACGTGAGCCGGGGCCAGATATGGATCGGTGGCCAAAACGTGACCTGGAGCGAGCCCAAGGACCGCGGTATCGCGATGGTGTTCCAGTCCTACGCGCTTTACCCGCACATGTCGGTGCGCAACAACCTGAGTTTCGGGCTGAAGGTGGCTGGTGCCGCCACGGAGGAGATCGCGCGGCGTGTCGCGATGGCCGCCGACATGCTGCGCCTCAACGAGCTGCTTGAACGAAAACCGGCGCACCTCTCTGGCGGCCAACGCCAACGTGTGGCGATCGGCCGTGCACTCGTGCGTGAAGCGCCCGTTTTCTTGTTTGACGAGCCCCTGTCGAACCTCGACGCCCAGCTGCGCGCAGAGCTGCGGGTGGAAATCAAGCGCCTGCACCAACGCATCGGTGCCACCATGATCTACGTGACGCACGACCAGATCGAAGCGCTGACGCTGGCAGACCGCATTGCTGTGATGCAGGGCGGCATCATCCAGCAGCTGGATACGCCGCAAAACGTTTACGCGAAACCGGCCAACCGATTCGTTGCCGCTTTTGTCGGGTCACCTGCCATGAATTTCGTTGATGGCAAAATTGTCCTGGATGCGGGGCGACCCATGCTGGCTCTGCAGGGTGTGACAGTGCCTGTTGATGGTTACGAATTCTCGGCGCCACCCATTGACGGACAGGCCGTGACGCTGGGCATCCGCCCAGAACACCTGGAAATACAGACGCAAAACCAGCCGGGCGGCGCCAGAGGGCCGGCTTCGGTTGTTGAAATGATCGAGCCCATGGGCGCAGAATGCCTTGTTTGGTCTCGTCTCGGAACGGCAGCTGTGTCCGCCCGCATCTCCAGTGAGCGCACCATACAGCTCAATGAGGCCATAAGCCTGCACCTGCCCGTGCGGCGCATGTCGCTGTTTGACACCGCCAGTGGCAACCGCCTTTGAATTCACCCCATTGTTCATCCAGATTCCCCATGAAAGCCAACGAATCCATTTCCATCCAGCTTTATTCAACCCGCTTGATCGAGCCGCTTGAGGCGCAGTTTGACCTGTTGAAGGCCCAGGGCCTGACCAATGTTGAGCCCTGGGGTGGCCTGCTTGCAGACACCGCGCGGCTCAAAGATAACCTTCAGCGCTGTGGCATGAAGGCCCCGAGCATTCACGTGGGCGTGCCCTCCTTGCGCGCGGATGCGCCCGGCATGGCCCGCGCCTGTCGCGACTTGGGCATTGCCACGCTGTATGCGCCGGCACCACCACCGGATGAGCGCAACATGGATCTGGCCCAGTGGAAAAACTTCGCACGGGAATTGGCCGGTTTCAGCAAAGTGGTCGCCGCAGAGGGCTTGCGTTTCGGCTGGCACAACCACCACTGGGAATTTACCGCGACGGCAGACGGCACCCTGCCCATGGACGTGCTCTTGGGCGAAGTGCCCGACATGGTGTGGGAAGTTGACCTGGCTTGGGTAGTGCGCGGTGGCGCCGACCCGGCAGCTTGGCTGGCACGTCACAGTTCCCGCATTGACACCTGCCATATCAAGGATCTGGCCCGCAGTGGCGAATGCGCCGACGAAGATGGCTGGGCTGACGTTGGCCATGGCACGATGAGCTGGGCGAAATTATTGCCCGCGATGCGTACGGCCGGCGTGAACCTGTTTGTTCTGGAACACGACAAACCCTTGGATGCAGCGCGTTTTGTGCGCCGATCGATGGCCACGCTCAACACCTGGAACTGATTGGCTGGCCATGAAAACACTCGGCGTTGGCATCATCGGTTGTGGGGTGATCAGTGGCATTTACATGCGCAACATGCCTCTTTTCAAGGGCCTGACCTTGAAAGCCTGCGCCGATGCGCGGCCAGAATCCGCACAGGCGCAAGCCAAAGAGCATGGCATCGAGGCCCTGAGCGTCGAGGCGATGCTGGCGCGTGCGGACATTGATCTGGTTGTCAACCTCACTGTGCCCAACGCCCACTTTGCCGTCAGTTTGGCTGCGCTGGAGGCTGGCAAACACGTATTCTCCGAGAAACCCTTGTGTGTCAGTCCAACGGAAGCCAGGCAACTGGTGCAGCTTGCGCGGGCTCGCAATCTGGTGGTTGGCGGCGCGCCCGACACGTTCTTGGGCGCTGGTGGCCGGCTGGCGCGGCAAATCGTCGATTCAGGCGCCATTGGTCGCGTGGTCGCGGGCAGCATCTTCCTGATGTCGCGCGGCCCCGAAAGCTGGCACCCTGACCCCGAGTTTTTCTACAAGCCTGGCGGTGGTCCGGTGCTTGACATGGCACCCTATTACCTGGCTGCGCTGGTGAACCTGATTGGCCCCATCGCTCGCGTTCAAGCCCGTGCAACCAGAGGGTTTGCAGAACGTGTGGTTGGTGCACCCGGCCCCAAAAATGGCAGCCGCATTGCCGTCGAAGTGCCAACCACGGTGATGGCCGCGCTCACCTCGGCCAGCGGCGCTGAAATCAATTTCAACATGAGCTGGGACGTGTGGGCGCATGGACACCCGCCCATTGAGCTGTATGGAAGCGAAGGTTCCCTGCGCGTGCCAGACCCGAACTTTTACGACGGTCTGGTGCATGTAACCCAACGCGGCGGTGACTGGCAGGAGCGTGACTCGGCCACCATGTTGTACGGAAAGCCCAATTACCGTGCACCGGCCTGGCCTGCCAGCCGGCCTGACCGTGCCAACTACCGTTGCCTGGGCATCGCCGAAATGGCATCCAGCATTTTGAATGGCACGCCGCACCGCTCCAGCGGACACCTTGCGTCACACGTTCTGGACGTGATGGATGCGATTTTGAAGTCCGGTAACGATAGCAGCTCCATCACGCTGGAAGGCTCATCCAGCCAGCCAGCGGTGTTGCAGGAAGCCGATGCAGTGGGTTTGTGGCGCGGCGGCAGTTAACCTGCCTTCAAGCCCTCGCCGGCATTGAGCCGGCCTCGGCCATCGGATTTACCATGTATTTGCGTTCACGGTATTCAAAATAATCGAAATCGGCATGCAGGCCGGTCCCGGCCATGTCCTGGCAGGCCATGCCGACAAATGCGCCGGTGAAATTGGCCGTGCCTGGCAGGGCGGCTTCGTCCGAAAGGATGCTCGCGTCAAACACCTGCGGCAGCCAGACCCATGCTGCCGTACTTTTCAGGCGGTATGCAAACAGCAGGCGTTCCATGTCTACTTCAACGCGCAACTGCACGGGCAAGCCTGGCTCAAGTGCAATGGGCGCGGTGAACGAATCGGCGCTCATGTGGTTGGGCAACGCGGACATCACGCGCAGGTGTTTGCCCAAGGTTTCGTCGTGTGAAATGTACAAATAGTGGAACTTGGTCGCGCCGTAATAGCAAACCAGGCCCGCCTGCTGCTGGAAGTGTTCAGGCTCAAACTCGACCATGGTTTGCACCGTGAAACCGTGTGCCTGCTGGCGCCGCGCCACCAGTGACTGCCGAAACGGGCTGCCAATGGTTTCGCGACCATACAGGCGCAGATAGCCGGGGCGTGCCGTCAGGTTGAAAATCTCACGCGGGAAGGGTGTGCGCAGCCACTGGAAATCAATCGGCAACTGCGCGTCGTCAAAGTCTGCCCTTGCAGGAGCCGGCTCAAACCGGTGCTCGGCGAGTTTTGGCCCTGCAACTTCCAATTGGGAAAAGCCGTGGCCATCGGTTGTGCGAAGCCAGTTGTCAACGCCCCACACCATCGGTTGGATCGCTGTTTCTCGCCCCAGCGTGCAGGCGCCCCGGTTGGGCAGCGGCCGGCCGCACAGGTACACCACAAAGGTCTGACCGTCCTGCGTCTCAACCAGGTCGGCATGGCCCGCGCGCTGCAGCGGCAGGTGCGGATGTGCGCGCGCGCTAAGTATGTATTTGTCCGGATGCAACTCGTACGGCCCGTCAATGTTGCGCGAGCGCGCCATCGTCACCGCGTGGCCCCATCCAGTACCACCTTCGGCGGTGATGAGGTGGTAAAACTCATTGCGTTTGTAAAGGTGGGGCGCTTCGGTCAATCCGATTTCGGTGCCTTTGAATATGTTGACGCGCTCGCCGATCAACTGTTCAGAATGAACCGAGTACTCCTGAAGCACGATACCGGCAAAACGGTTGTTGCCGGGCCGGTGGTCCCAGAGCTGGTTCACCAGCCACTTGCGGCCGTCGTCGTCGTGAAAAAGGGACGGATCAAAACCACTGCTGTTGAGATAAATCGGGTCAGACCATTCGCCATCGATGGTCTCGCAGGTCACAAGGTAATTGTGGAAGTCCCGCAGCGATGCACCACCCGCCGAACCCGCAGACGAGGTTCGGCCATAACGTTTCACGTCGGTGTAGATCAGCCAGAACTGCCCGTCTGCAAAAGACAGGCAAGGCGCCCAAACGCCGCATGAATCCGGGTTGCCCAGCATGTTGAGCTGGCTGGCACGATTGAGCGGCCGGGTGACGAGCTGCCAGTTTTTCAGATCACGCGAATGGTGGATTTGCACGCCAGGGAACCACTCGAAGGTGGACGTGGCGATGAAATAGTCGTTGCCCACACGGATGATGGAAGGGTCCGGGTTGAAGCCCTTCAAAATCGGATTCTGGATAGTCATCGTCATGGCTGGTTTGGGCTACTGACCTATTGGCCTATTGGGCGACCCAGCCGCCATCCATGTTCCACGCCACGCCCCGGATGTTGTTGCCCGCAGGTGAGCAGAAAAATACCGCGAGATCACCCAATTCATCGGGCGTGGTGAATTGCAGGGATGGCTCTTTCTCGGCCAGCAGCTGTTTGCTGGCTGCGTCCACACTGATGCCTTGCGCGGCGGCCTTGGCGTCAATCTGTTTTTGCACCAGCGGCGTCAACACCCAGCCGGGGCAGATGGCATTGCAGGTCACGCCTGATGTGGCCATTTCCAGGGCAGTGACTTTGGTGAGACCAACCAGACCGTGTTTGGCCGCCACATAGGCCGACTTTTCCGGCGAGCCGACTAGGCCATGCGCCGAGGCAATGTTGATGATGCGGCCCCAGTTGGCCAGTTTCATGCCCGGCAGCGCCAGGCGCGTGGTGTGGAACGCGCTGGTAAGGTTGATGGCTATCACGGCGTTCCATTTGTCCACGGGGAAGTCTTCAATCTTCGCCACATGCTGGATACCCGCATTGTTCACCAGCACATCCACCCGCCCGCCATTGCCGCCTGATTTTGTGCCAAATTGGGCGGCGGCGAAGGCCATCATGTCGGCGATTTCGGCAGGCTTGCTCATGTCTGCGCCGTGGTAGGCCACCTTCACGCCCAAGGCTTCGATCTCTGCCTGCGGGCCTTTCACGTCGCCAAAACCGTTCATAACAATGTTGGCGCCTTGGCGCGCCAGGGACTTGGCAATCCCCAAACCAATGCCGCTGGTGGAGCCCGTTACGAGAGCAGTTTTGCCTTTGAGCATGGGAGAAATCCTTCTTGGGCTTGAATTACGATAGAGGCAAATTATCCAGTGATCTGCCCAGCAGGGAATTCAAAGCGAATTCAAAGCAAACCCAGAGCGAATCCATGAGCCAGCCCAGCCTTCATTTTGTCAATTGTCCCGGTGCACCCAGCGGGCCAGACACCGCCCATCGCATGGCCTATTGGCAATGGGGCGACGCCGCAGCCGGGCACGTGATCGTGTGTGTGCACGGCCTGTCGCGCCAGGGGCGGGACTTTGACGTGCTGGCGCAGGCCCTGGTGGCGCGCGCGGCGTCCTTGGGCAGAAGCGTTCGGGTGATTTGCCCGGATGTGGTTGGCCGCGGCCAGAGTGACTGGCTCAAAGACCCGATGGGCTACCAGATTCCAAGCTACGCCGCAGACATGCTTGCGCTCCTGGCGCAGATCCAACCCACCACACTCGACTGGATCGGCACCAGCATGGGCGGCTTGATTGGCGTGGTGATTTGCGGGCAGCCGGGCTTGCCGCTGCCAGTGCCGGTACGCCGCCTGTTGTTGAATGACGTGGGTCCGGCCATCCAGTGGGAAGCGCTGCAGCGCATCGGCCAGTACCTGGGCAACGCCCCCCGCTTTGCATCGCTCGAGCAGGCGGCAACGGCGATGTGGGCCATTTCAACCAGTTTTGGCCCCCACACGCCGGACGAGTGGCTGGCACTGTCCCGCCACATGGTCAAACCCGTGGAAGACGCGCAGGGCGGCACAGAGGGCAGCGTTACCCTGCACTACGACCCGGCTATTGCCGTGCCCTTCCGCACCATCACGCAGGAAAGTGCTGCGGCAGGTGAAGCGGCAATTTGGGGTCTCTACGACAACATCAAGGCCCAGACCCTGCTTGTGCGGGGTGCACAATCCGATCTCCTGACCAAGGCCACAGCGCAGGGGATGACGCAGCGCGGCCCCAAGGCCCGGCTGGTTGAATTTGAGGGTGTGGGTCATGCGCCCACGTTTGTCGCCGCAGACCAAGTGAAAACCGCCGTGGACTTCATCTTTGCGTGAAGAGCCTCAACCCACCCCAACAGGACCCCGCGCTTCGAGCGGAGTTGCTGGCCGCAACGTCAGTCAGCGCGCCTGATCAACAAAACGCGCTGGCACGGGCGCGCGCCTTTGCCGAGCCACTGATCGCCAGCGAGCAGCTCGACACCGGTGAAAACACACTCGCGCATGCCGACGCGGTTTCGGCCATCCTGCGGGCCATTGGCAGCTCGCCTGAAATGCAGGCCGGTGCCTACCTCGTTTATGCCTGCGAGCACCTGAACAAGCCACAAGACGTGATCGCCAAGGCATTTGGCGAGAATTTCGCTGCACTGGCGCTGGAGACCAACAAGCTGGTGAAGGTGCAGCGCCAGGCCCGCGCGGCGCAGGCGTCACCCGGCAAATCCACCGTGCCAATGGCGCAAAGCGCTGCCATGCAGGTTGAGAACGTGCGCAAGATGCTGCTGGCTTTCTCGCGCGACCTGCGTGTGGTGCTGCTGCGCCTGGCCTCGCGCCTGCAAACCCTGCGCCACTTTGCGGCCAGCAAATTGCCCGTGCCGGATGCCATCGCGCGTGAATCGCTGCAGGTTTTCGCGCCGCTGGCCAACCGGCTGGGTATTTGGGAAATCAAGTGGGAGATGGAGGACCTCGCGTTTCGCTTTCTGGAACCCGGGGTTTACCGCGAGGTGGCGACGCTGCTCGATGAAAAACGTGCCGAGCGTGAGCTGTACGTGCAGCAACTGCGCGAGCGCATCGAGCAGGCGCTGGCGCTCGAGGGCATTCGCAGCACCGTGCAGGGGCGGCCCAAACACATCTACAGCATTGTCAAGAAGATGCGCGGCAAGTCATTGGGCTTTGACCAGGTGTATGACATCCGCGCCCTGCGTGTGATTGTGGCCAATACGCAAGATTGCTACGCGGCGCTGAGCTGGGTGCACAGCCAGTTTCAGGCTGTGGCGGGTGAGTTTGACGACTACATCGCCAAACCCAAGAGCAATGGTTACCAGTCGCTGCACACCATCGTGCGCGAATATGGCCCCCACGCTCCACCACAGCGTGGGTCGCTGCCCCCCGAGGGGGCTGTCCCGCTTTGGGGCGGCCCGGCAGCGGGACGCTCAGCCGGTCAGCCCATCGAAGTGCAGATCCGCACGCAGGCCATGCACGACCATGCCGAACACGGCGTGGCCGCACATTGGGCCTACAAGGAAGCCGGTGTAAAGGGTTACGCAGGCGTTTCGGCCAGTGGTGAATACGACGCCAAGATCGCCGTGCTGCGCCAGTTGCTGGCCTGGGAGCGCGACCTCTCGGCCGAGCAGTCTGGCCGCTTGAACAACCAGAGCGGCCTGTTTGACGACCGCATTTACGTGCTCACGCCCGACGCCGCCATTGTGGAGTTGCCCCAAGGCGCAACGCCGGTTGATTTTGCCTACAGCGTGCACACCAACCTGGGCCACCGTTGCCGCGGCGCGCGCGTGGATGGCGTGATGGTGCCGCTGAACACGCCGCTCAAAAACGGCCAGACCGTCGAAGTCACCGTGGCAAAGGAGGGCGGCCCTTCGCGGGACTGGCTCAACCCCGAGTTGGGGTTCTTGGTGGGCCAGCGCGCACGTGCCAAGGTGCGCGCCTGGTTCAATGTGCTGGCGCATGACGAAACCGTGGCACGCGGCCGCGAGGCCGTGGAAAAGCTGCTGCAGCGTGAGGGCAAAACTGCCATCAAGCTTGACGAGCTGGCCGGGCAGCTTGGCTTCAAATCGGCCGACGGGCTGTTTGAATCGGTCGGCAAAGACGAGTTTTCGCTGCGCTCGATTGAGCTGGTTCTGCACCCCGCTGACACGCAAGACCTGCAGGACGATGCGCCGATTCTCAAGAAATCGAAGGCGGCTGACCCATCCGCCAAAGGTGGCGTGTTGGTGGTGGGAGTGGGTTCCTTGATGACGCAGCTGGCCAAATGTTGCAAACCGGCGCCGCCCGATCTGATTTGCGGTTTTATCACCCGCGGCAAAGGCGTGAGTGTGCACCGGCTCGACTGCTCCAACTTGCGCGAGATGGTGTCAAAAAATGGCGAACGTGTGATCGAGGTGCAATGGGGCGCCCAGCGCGCCGATGACGGGGCGCTTTACCCGGTGGACGTGGGGGTGGAGGCGGCCGACCGCACCGGCCTCTTGCGCGACATATCGGAAGTGTTCACCAAGGAAAAAATGAACGTGACCGGCGTGCAGACGCAGTCCGTCAAAGGCACCGCCTGGATGACCTTCACCGTGGAAGTGGCCGACTCCGGGAAGCTGCAAAAGGTGCTGAGCAGCGTGGCGGAACTTGATGGCGTTCTATATGCAAAAAGAAGATAAATATGTTTAAAATATAAACATAAATTATTCTTTTTGTATAGCAATAAATTCAATAAATTCGTGACTTAATATCGATAATAATTACAAACAAATGAGCAACGTAACTTTTCTGTGGCATGACTACGAGACCTTCGGCGTCAACCCGAGGCGCGACCGCCCGGCCCAGTTTGCCGCCATCCGCACCGATGCCGAACTCCACGAGGTGGGCGCGCCCATCATGTTGTATTGCCAGCCGGCGAACGACTTTTTGCCCGAGCCCGAGGCCTGCCTCATCACCGGCATCACGCCGCAACTGTGCCTGGAGCGCGGCTTGCCGGAGCGTGAATTTGCCGCCGCCATCGAGCGCGAGCTGAGCCAGCCCGGCACCGTGGGCGTGGGTTACAACACCATCCGTTTTGATGACGAAGTCACGCGTTTCATGTTTTGGCGCAACCTCATCGACCCGTATGCGCGCGAGTGGCAAAACAACTGTGGCCGCTGGGACCTGCTCGACGTGGTGCGCATGGCCTACGCCTTGCGGCCGCAAGGCATTGTGTGGCCGACAAAGCAGGACGAAAACGGCGCGCCCGGCACCAAGAAACCCAGCTTCAAACTCACCAACCTCACCGCCGCGAATGGCCTCACGCACGAGAGCGCGCACGATGCTTTAAGTGACGTGCGCGCCACCATCGCGCTGGCCCGCTTGATTCGCGAACACAACGCCAAGCTGTGGGACTTTTGCCTTGCGCTGCACAAAAAGGAGCGCGTCGCGCAAGAGCTGGGGCTGCCCGCGAGCCGCGAGAGCGCCCGGCCGTTTTTGCATGTGAGCGGCATGTTTCCACCCGAGCGCGGTTGCCTGGCCGTGATGTGGCCGCTGGCGACGCACCCCGTCAACAAAAACGAACTCATCGCGTGGGACTTGTCCGCACCTGACAGTGACCCTGCTCAACTCGCCACGCTAAACGCCGACGAAATCCGCCTGCGCATGTTCACCAGGAGCAGCGATTTGCCCGAGGGCGTCAGTCGCCTGCCCATCAAAACCGTACATCTGAACAAGTCGCCGATGGTCGTTGGCAACCTCAAAACGCTCACACCCGCGCAGGCACAGAAGTGGCAGATCGACCTCGACGCCGCCCTGCGCAACGCTGCTACAGCGCGCGATTTGCCCGACATGAGCGCCATCTGGGCCAAAGTCTTCACCCGCGAGCCGCAAGGCCCGGTGGACGTGGACGAAGACCTTTACGGCGGCTTCATCGGCAACGCCGACCGCAAACGCCTCAACGACCTGCGAAGGCTCGATGGCCCGCAACTCGCCAAAACCCGCAACGCCTTTGACGACCCGCGCCTCGAAGAGCTGGTGTTCCGATACCGCGCCCGCAATTTCCCCGCCAGTTTGTCGCCGGACGAAGCCGCACGCTGGGAAGAACACCGCGCGGCCCGGCTGTTTGAGGGCGAAGGAAATGGTGCCAAGGATTTCAAGACCATCGACACCTATTTCACCGTGATCGACGAGTTGTCTGAAACCGCCGACGAACGCGGCGAAGCCATTTTGGGCGCTTTGTACGAGTGGGCGGAGATGATTGCGCCGGAACGCTAGGCTGCGAATTTCCGCCGGGTACCCCATGCGAGAATCCTCAAGCACTGGAGTGGGCAGATGAATGGCCCAATACTTGCTTAGATTTTTGCAAAGCGATCTCGCTGCTCCTACCCGTTGGAACCCGTTGTGACACCAAGCCCAAGCATTGCAAAACACGCCCTGGCCGCCCAGATTGAAGAACACCTGCTAAGCACGGTAGGGGTCGCCTCGGCGGACGCGTCCACGACCGACTTGATGCTGGCCGTGTCCCAGGTAGCGCGCCAGCAGTTGTCCAAACGCTGGGTCGAAACCCAGGCGCGTGACCGGGCTGCCAAGGCGCGTCGGGTCGTTTATCTGTCCATGGAATTCCTGATGGGCCGCACTTTGTCCAACGCACTGGCGGCCTTGAATTTGACCGACAGCGCGGCGCAGGGCGTCATGCAGCACGCGCAAACGCTGGAAGACGTAGAGTCTCGCGAGCCCGACGCCGCTCTGGGCAACGGCGGCCTGGGCCGTCTTGCCGCCTGCTTTCTGGATTCCATGGCCACCCTGGGCCTGCCCTCTTTTGGTTATGGCATTCGCTACGAATACGGCATGTTTGCGCAGGACATCCAGGGCGGTTGCCAGACCGAGTACCCGGACCCCTGGCTACAGGATGGCACGCCCTGGGAGTTTCCCCGTGCCGATATCACTTATCCTGTGCGTTTTGGCGGCTGGGTTGAGCATCTGGACGGCAAGGCAGTCTGGCGCCATGCGGGCGAGGTTGCAGCCAAGGCCTACGACATGGTGATTCCAGGCCATGGCACTGAAAAAGTCAGTACGCTGCGGCTGTGGAAAGCGGTGGCACCGGCCCATATTGACCTGGGCGCCTTCAACACCGGTGACTACGCACGAGCTGCTGGCGCCAAGAACGAGTACGAAAACATCTCTTGGGTGCTTTACCCCAACGACAGCACACCCGCAGGGCGGGAACTGCGTCTAAAGCAGGAGTATTTTTTCGTGGCGGCGTCTATCCAGGACCTGGTGCACCGCCATTTGGTGGAACACCCGTCGCTGGACAATCTGGCTGACAAGGTGGCCATCCACCTCAATGACACCCACCCGGCGATCGGGGTCGCGGAGTTGATGCGCGTGCTGTGCGACGACCATGCCATGCCCTGGGATGCTGCCTGGGCGCTGTGCCGAAAAACGTTCTCGTATACCAACCACACGCTGATGCCCGAAGCGCTGGAAACCTGGTCGGTTTCGCTGATGCAGCATGTACTGCCGCGCCACTTGGAGATCATTTTCCGCATCAACAAGGAATTCCTGGACATGGCGGCCCGGCACCGGCCTGGCGACCACGGTTTTCTGGCGCGCCTGTCGCTGATCGACGAGCACGGCGAACGCCGGGTACGCATGGCGCATCTGTCCATTGTGGGCAGCCACAAGGTCAATGGTGTGTCGGCGCTGCATTCCGAGCTGCTGGTGGAAACCATTTTTGCCGACTTCGCCAGCATCTGGCCCGAGCGGTTTACCAACATGACCAATGGCGTTACGCCGCGCCGCTGGCTGGCGCAGGCCAATCCGGGGCTGGCCGGGCTGCTCGACAGTACATTGGGAACCTCATGGAGGCTGGACCTTGAGCAACTGAAACGCCTGAAAGCCTGCCAGGGCGAAGCGGCTTTTGCTGAAAAATTCAGGGCCATCAAACGCGGCAACAAGTTGAGTCTGGCGACCTACATTGAGCGCACTACAGGCGTCAGGGTCAACCCGGACAGCCTGTTTGATGTGCAGGTCAAGCGCATCCACGAGTACAAGCGGCAACTGCTCAACGTGCTGCACGTCATCACGCGTTACCAAGCCATCCTGGCTGACCCGCACGCACCTTGGGTACCGCGCACCGTGATCTTCGCCGGCAAGGCGGCGTCCAGCTACCACACCGCCAAATCCATCATCCGCCTGATCCACGACGTGGGGGCCGTCATCAACCATGACCCTGTCGTGGGCGACAAACTCAAGCTGGTGTTCATACCCAATTACGGTGTGTCAGTGGCTGAAATCATCATGCCGGGCGCCGACCTGTCGGAACAGATTTCCACGGCGGGCACTGAGGCCTCGGGCACCGGCAACATGAAGCTGGCGCTGAACGGCGCGCTGACCATTGGCACCGACGATGGCGCCAATATTGAAATCCGGCAAAACGTCGGGGACGACAACATCTTCATCTTCGGCCTGAAGACGCCTGAAGTCCTGGCCCTGCGGCAAAGCGGCTACCAGCCCATGCGTTATTACGACAACACGCCGGCCTTGAAGCCGGTGATTGATGCGTTGGCGGGTGGCCGGTTTTCACCGGATGAACCGGCGCGTTACCGCCCGCTGGTCGATTCTCTGTTGTGGGGAGGAGATCACTACATGCTGTTTGCCGACTTTGCTTCGTATGTCGCAACACAATCGCGTGTTGACGAACTCTACCGTTTGCCCGCACAGTGGTGCGAAAAAGCCATCGCCAACGTGGCTGGCATGGGGATTTTTTCTTCGGACCGCACGATTCGTGAATATGCCCGGCAAATCTGGCACATAGATCCGGATACGCGATGACTTGCAAGCGCAGCCGCCCACCATGAGTTCCAACACCGTGCTGAATCCTGAAGATGTCGAACGGATTTGTCTGGCCAGCCATGGCGACCCTTTCTCGGTTTTGGGGCCGCATCGACGAAGCAATGGACGTGTGTCGGTACGCGTTTTCATGCCCGGTGCGCAGCAGGTGCTGGTGATTGACGCCGATGCCGGCCGGGTGCTGGCCACCCTGGCCAAACGGCATATGGACGGTTTTTTTGAGCGCGTGCTCACGGCTGCACTTCGCTCGAGCTATCGGCTCCATGTTCGCTGGGCCGATGGCAGCGAGGTGGTCATGGACGACCCCTACCGCTTCCCGCCGGTTCTGAGCGACATGGATGTCTGGTTGCTGGGCGAGGGAACTCATCTGCGTCCCTATGAGGTGCTGGGAGCTCTGCCGACCGAGCTGGAGGGCGTGTCAGGCACGCGCTTCGCCGTATGGGCGCCCAACGCGTCGCGTGTCAGCGTTGTGGGGGACTTCAACCATTGGGACGGACGCCGCCACCCCATGCGGTTGCGACGCGAGTGTGGCGTCTGGGAGCTGTTTTTGCCCGGTGTGGCACAAGGGGCGCTGTACAAGTTCGAAATCCGCTCGCGTGAAGGCCAGGTCTTGCCCGCCCGCGCTGACCCGTATGCGCGCAAATCCGAGTTGCGGCCCGCTACGGCCAGTGTGGTTACCACCATGCCGCCGATGCTTGCGCCGTCCACGGCGCGGCAAACTGCCAATGCGCTGGATGCCCCGATGAGCATTTACGAGGTGCATCTGGGGTCCTGGCGCCGCATTGCAAACGGTGCGGATGGTGGGGCTGGCCGATGGCTCAACTGGGATGAGTTGTCTGAGACGCTGGTTCCGTATGTCAAAGACATGGGCTTCACGCATCTGGAGCTGTTGCCCATCAGTGAACACCCGTTTGATGGATCCTGGGGTTACCAGCCGGTGGGGCTGTATTCACCTACCGCGCGTTACGGTGATGCAGTGGGGTTTGCCCGGTTTGTGGCCCGTTGTCATGTAGAAGGCATTGGCTTGCTGCTGGACTGGGTGCCCGCGCATTTTCCGACCGACGCGCACGGCCTGGGCAACTTTGACGGCACCCATCTTTATGAATACGCTGACCCGCGCGAGGGTTTCCACAACGACTGGAACACCCTCATCTATAACCTGGGTCGCACTGAAGTGCGCAACTTTCTGGTGGGTAATTGTCTGTACTGGCTAGAGCGTTTTGGCGTGGACGGGCTGCGTGTCGATGCTGTTGCCTCCATGCTCTACCGCGACTACAGCCGCAAGGCCGGGGAGTGGATCCCCAACGCGCACGGTGGCCGTGAAAACCTGGAGGCCATCGCCTTCCTCAAGCGAATGAACGAAGTCGTGGGGGAGCAACGGCCCCAGGCCATCACGCTGGCTGAAGAGTCGACGGCGTTTCCGGCGGTTTCCCGTCCCACCTATGCAGGCGGCCTGGGTTTTCACTACAAATGGAACATGGGCTGGATGCACGACACGCTAGCCTACATGGCGCGTGACCCCGTGCACCGCAAACACCACCATGGCGAGATGACCTTTGGTCTGGTCTACGCGTTCAACGAGAACTTTGTGTTGCCGCTGTCGCACGACGAAGTGGTGCATGGCAAGGGTTCATTGCTGGCCAAGATGCCGGGTGACCGCTGGCAGCAGTTTGCCAACCTGAGGGCGTATTTCGGCTTCATGTTTGGCCACCCCGGCAAAAAACTGCTCTTCATGGGCTGCGAATTCGCGCAGCAACGCGAATGGAACCATGACCAAAGCCTGGACTGGCATTTGATTGAAGACGGGCCGGACGCGCCCTTGCATTTGGGTGTGCAACGCCTGGTGCGCGATCTCAATCACTTTTATCAGAACACTCCCGCTTTGCACAGCCTGGATTTTGTGCCGGGCGGCTTTGAATGGATTGACCACCATGACGCCGACCGCTCGGTGCTGAGTTTCATCCGCCGTGGTGCAGATGAGCGTGCCTGCGTTGTGGTGGTCTGCAATTTCACACCAGCAATCCATCAAGCTTACCGTCTGGGTGTGCCGCAGCCGGGCTCCTACCGGGAACGGCTCAATACGGACTCGGCCCATTACGGCGGCAGCAATGTGGGAACGCCGCTGGGTATCGCCACCGCGCAGCCTGTGGCCTGGCACGGCAAACACTGGTCGGTGCTGCTGGACCTGCCCCCGCTTGCCACCGTGATGCTCGAATGGAAGGCCTGAAAACTGTTCGGCTGGAGGCAGGGCAGCCTTGGCCGCTGGGTGCCCATTGGGATGGCAAAGGCGTCAACTTTGCCGTGTTCTCGGCCCACGCCCAGGCCATGGAACTCTGCTTGTTCGACGCCTCTGGCCAACTCGAGACGGTCCGTTGCGCCTTGCCCGTGCACACCAGCGACGTATGGCACGGTTATCTGCCCGATGCACGTCCTGGCCTGATTTATGGACTGCGGGCGCATGGCCCCTGGCGGCCCGAACGGGGGCATCGGTTCAATGCATCAAAATTATTGCTGGACCCCTATGCCCGCGAAGTTGTTGGGTCGTTCGAGTGGCGGGACGAGCATTTCGGTGGGGACCGAAAACTGCCGTTGCATCCAGACACCCGTGACAACGCAGCCATTGCGCTCAAAGCCCGTGTTGTCGATGATACGTACGATTGGGAAAATGACTGCCCGCCACATACACCGCTGGCCAGCACGGTCATATATGAGCTGCACGTCAAGGGTTTCAGCCAGCTCAACAGTCATATTCCGCCACCGCTGCGCGGCACCTATGCCGGTCTGGCCCACGAAGCATCCGTTAAACACCTGAAACTGCTCGGCATCACGGCGGTCAGCCTGCTGCCCGTGCACTTGAGCCTGGACGAGGAGCGCCTGCACAAACTCGGATTGCACAATTACTGGGGCTACAACACGCTGGCATTCTTTTGTGCGAACCCAAGACTGGCAAGTCTTGACCAGGGACTGACGGCCCGCGATGAGTTCCGTGCCATGGTCAAAGCGCTCCACCGTGCGCATGTCGAGGTCGTGCTGGACGTGGTGTTCAACCACACCGCAGAGTCTGACGAAACCGGCCCTACGCTGAGCTTTCGGGGGCTGGACAACGCAAGTTATTACCGCCTGCGCGCCGGCTCACGTGAGCACTACGAAAACCACACTGGCTGCGGCAATACGCTGGATATTCGCCAGCCGCGTGTGCTCCAACTCGTGCTGGACAGCCTGCGTTACTGGGTCAATGACATGCATGTGGATGGCTTCCGCTTTGACCTGGCGCCCGTGCTGGGCAGGGGCGACCACGGCTTCAGCCGCGATGGGGCTTTTTTCACAGCGCTGGCGCAGGACCCAGTGTTGTCACGCGTCAAGTTGATTGCGGAGCCCTGGGATATTGGCCCCGGCGGTTATCAGGTGGGCGGCTTTCCGCGCGGCTGGCTGGAGTGGAATGACCATTTTCGGGATGCCATGCGAAAGTTTTGGATTCACGCGGGTCGCCCGGTCAGCACACGGGGGGACTTCGCCTTGCGCCTGTGCGGCTCGTCGGATCTGTACCAGCCGCGCCAGCGCGCCCCGGCCGAATCCGTCAACTATGTGGTGTCACATGACGGCTTCACGCTGCGCGACCTGGTCAGCTACAACAACCGCCACAACCATGCCAATGGTGAACACAGCCGCGACGGACATGGGCACAACCTCAGCTTCAATTGCGGCGTCGAAGGCCCAACGACCGAGCCTCTTGTCAATGCGCTGCGCGAACGGCTTCAGCGCGCGTTGCTCGCCACCACGCTCCTGGCCCAAGGCACGCCGATGTTGTGTGCCGGTGATGAACTGGGCCATACGCAGCGTGGCAACAACAACCCCTACTGCCAAGACAATGAAACCACCTGGATCGACTGGGCCCATGCAAACACCGATCTTGTGGCATTTACGGCGCGTGTGTTGGCATTGCGCCGTGAAGCCATGCCGTTTGCCAATCACTGGTACAGCGGCCTGACCGACCCGCTGGGCTTGCATGATCTGGCCTGGCTGCAGGCCGATGGAAGCCCTCTGCAAGGCTCTTCATGGCAAGACCCCTCTTCCCAGGTGATGGGATGCCTGATTGGCCGGCCCGGGGGTGCCAAGGCGCCTTTGCTGCTGCTGATTAATCCTGAGCATGCCGACCATGCCTTCATGTTGCCGGCCGGGGTTTGGCAGGCCCTGCTGGACACTTCGCACCCGCGTGGACTGGCGGCCTGGCATGGCCAGGGAGAGGTGCCGTTCACATTGCCGGCGCACAGCCTGATGGTGCTGGCAGCGGCCGGGGCGTCGATCAAGGGGCTGCCTGTATGAAACTGCCTCGCGTTTTATGAAGCTACCTCGCGCCATATGAGACTACCTCGCGTCAGTGGCATCCTGCTGCACCCCACCAGCCTGCCGGGCCCGCACGGGTCTGGCGATCTGGGCGCTGCGGCCTACCATTTCGTGGACTGGCTGGCCAGTGCCGGGCAAAAGTTGTGGCAAATACTGCCGCTGGGTGGTATCGGCCCGGGCAACTCGCCGTACATGAGCAGTTCGGCATTTGCTGGCAACCTGCTGCTGATCGACCTTGCCGAGCTGCATCAGCGCGGCTGGCTGGATGCGGCAGACCTGGAACCCGAACCGCCGTTCCCGGACGAACGGCTGAATTTCGCAGCGGTGGTTCCCTGGCGCATGGCACGCCTGGAAAAGGCAGCGCAGCAGTTTGCCTTGCAGGCGTCTGCGCAGGAACGGGCCGATCTGGCGGCATTCACGGCGTCGCAGAGCGACTGGCTGGCGGACTACGCGCTGTTCATGACACTGGCAGAGGCCAATGACTGGCGTGACTGGTCTGATTGGCCCACGCTGCTTGCCCAGCGTGATCCTGAGGCACTGCAAGCAGCCCGGGAGCGGTACGCACCGCGCGTCGGTTTTTGGACTTTCTGTCAGTGGCGCTTTTTCCGGCAGTGGCTTCGCCTGAAGGCGTATGCCAATGAGCGGGATGTGAAAATTGTGGGCGACGCCCCCATCTTCATCGCCTACCAAAGCGCCGAGGTGTGGGCGCGGCAAGAATTGTTTGAACTGGACGAACAGGGTCGCGCGTTGGTTGTGGCCGGCGTGCCGCCCGACTATTTCAGTCCCACCGGCCAGCGCTGGGGCAACCCCTTGTACCGTTGGCATGCACACGCAGAAGAAGGCTACGCCTGGTGGGTGCAGCGCGTGCGCCGCACCTTTGAGCTGGTGGACATCGTGCGCTTCGACCACTTTCGCGGCTTCGCGGACTATTGGGAAATACCGGCCTCAGAGCTCACCGCCATCTGCGGGCGCTGGCTGGACGGCCCGGGTGCCGCGCTGTTTAATGCGATACGTTTGGCACTCGGCGACTTGCCCATCATTGCGGAAGACCTGGGGCTGCTAACGCCTGCGGTGGGTGACTTGCGCCGCCAGTTTGACCTGCCCGGCATGCGCATCCTGCACTTTGCGTTCGGTGGCGGCAACGACAACACTTACCTGCCACACAACTACGACGCCAATACGGTGGTCTACACCGGGACCCATGACAACAATACGACGCAGGGCTGGTGGCTGGA